>JAUPKV010000006.1 GCA_030837265.1 Methanobacteriota archaeon | reverse complement strand
GAATAAACCGAACCGACAAAAATCCTCGTCAGACAGGAAAAAACTCCTGGCTCCATTAAAAGATGAATGGAATTTTAACTTCAACCCACACAATTTTGCTTTGTGTGAGGGATACATACATAGTATTTCTTGTATATAAGGATTTCCCAACCGGCAATTTTTGAAACTTAGATACATAACGAAAAATTAATTTTTGTATGAATCTATAGAGATCTTGCCGTCTTGATCTCGAAAATCTTTAATATACAAACTGAAGCCCATGCATTTACTTGTACGCAAGGGATTCATACAAGACATTCCTACTATATATATCTTTGTATTTGATATCTCATGAAAGAGATTTCAACACAAATTCTTATTTTGCTTAATATATAATATATTTAATGCCCTTTACAAAGCAGTTCAGAGCACCGTCAAAATGCATTGCTTATATATATATTTTTCTATAATTGTTTCCTAAATTATTAAGAGATTAATTACCCGTGAATTAACCAGAGTAAGCTTCTGAAGAAGAGTACAAAATATAACATATAAACAGTTCCAGGGTTTACAGATTCATTTTATTTATTAAAGAATTTTTTAGAAGACTAGACCCTAATTAAATGAGATCCGCAATCGAAATTAAGGCTTATTTTATTATGACTTCCTTCTAGAGATGTCACAATTTTTTTAGTTACACCCAGGGTATTTTTTTAAATATATGTTTATTTATTTTGAAAGTTTAAAAAATATTTTTTAAAATAATTATAAAATATATATTTTTAAAAATATTTATCTTATGGAATAGGATAGACAATAATTTTCACTTACTCTAAATATCAGAATAATAAAGCCTCTTGATAACTAAATACTACTTCTATTCAAAGTTTGAAACTCAAGTTGCTCAGTGAGTTTTATATATAGAGGATCATAATTTAATAAAGAGGAGTTTGGAGTCCCTCTAATAAATTGGGAAGAGGTAGAAAATTTATACCTACTTAGATCTTGTTTAGCTCTCTTAAAAAATGGGGAATTTAGGAATCTAAGCAAATTCGGGTATATTATAGGGGAAAATTCTATTTTTAGCCCGGCTTTAGCCCACCGAAACGATCCAGGGATTACTTGCTCCTCAAAGGCCAAATGGAGGTTAAATATTTGATAGACATAGATCCCAGTGGTATTCTGGTTCGTTATAATGTAAAAAGAGAAAAAGAAATGACACCGGAAGATGCTGCAGAAGAACTCTATCCAAAGGATAAATTAATTTACCCTGTTGCAAAAGCTATCTTTGAAGGCGAAGAAGACGACGTGGTTGAAGGTCTTCAAGCAGCAATAAAAGCAGGTAAGGATCCGATCAGTCTTATCGATAATGCACTGATGGTTGGAATGGGAGTAGTCACCAGACTTTATGATGAGGGAGTTATTTTTCTACCAAATGTTATGATGTCTGCTGATGCAATGCTCAATGGTATTGATTTCATTAAGGAAAAAGCGGGAAAATCACCTGAGGTCAAAGGAAAAATAATCTGCCATGTTGCAGAAGGTGACGTGCATGACATCGGGAAGAATATCGTGGTTGCACTGCTAAGAGCTGGCGGATACGATGTAGTTGACCTTGGAAGAGATGTTCCTGTAGATGAGGTAGTAGCAGCAGTGGAGAAAGAAAAACCCCTCATGCTTACAGGTACGGCCCTTATGACCACAACCATGTACGCTTTTAAGGAAGTTAACGATAAACTTCTCGAGAAAGGATACAGAATTCCCTTTGCATGCGGTGGGGGTGCTGTGAACCAGGACTTCGTGTCCCAGTATGAGCTAGGTGTTTACGGTGAAGAAGCAGCCGATGCCCCGAAGATGGCAGATTTTATCAAACAAAATGGGGACAACATTGTGAAATTGAGGGAGAAATTCCATAGACATTGAGGAGGTGGAGTAGATGGCAGCAACAAGATTTACTAAAATGGCTTATGCAAGTGCAGATGATATGATTTTTGGAAAAGCTATCAAGCCCGTAAAAGCAGGGCTTGGGCTTGAAATAGGTGCCGGATACACAACTCCAGAAGTGAACTACGCTCCCAGGCCAGAAGCCGGTGTATCCAAAGAGAAACTCGTTAAGGAATATGAGAGGATAACTACCGACATCATGGCAAGGATGGTTCAGATAGGAGCTCCCGCTGTTGTGCTTGAGACTGAACATGTTCAGCAGATGTCCAATAACCCTGACTGGGGAGCGGCTGTCGCCCACGCACAGAAAACGATCATGGAAGATTACCATGACGAATACGGCATAAAATGTGCACTCCGCCACACAATTGGCGATATCCGTGAGAACAGGAACTTCCTCCAGCTCAGAGGAGATAAGTACTCTGTTTTCCTCGAAGCCTTTGAAGAATGTGCCAAAGCTGGTGCAGACATACTTGCAGTTGAGTCAATGGGTGGAAAGGAAATCTTTGACTATGCAATTCTAAGAAACGATATGGCAGGCGTGCTTTACGGTATCGGTGTACTTGGCAGCATGGACATGGAAATGGTCTGGTCCGATATTGTATCGATTGCAAAAAAGAATAAAGTAGTGGCCTCAGGCGACACCGACTGTGCACAGGCAAACACTGCGATGTTCATTGCGGGAGGCCTGCTGGACAAAAACCTTGCCCATACTATCGCAATTATTGCCAGGTCAATTTCTGCAGCAAGATCCCTTGTTGCATATGAATGCGGTGCAACTGGCCCCGGAAAGGACTGCGGATATGAAAACACAATTTGCAAAGCAATCGCAGGTGTTCCGATTGCTCAGGAAGGTAAGACCTCAACCTGTGCTCACTCTGATCTAATGGGTAACCTGGTCATGCAGTGTTGTGACCTCTGGTCAAACGAGTCAGTCGAATACCATGGGGAATTCGGCGGTACTACTGTCCAGTGCTGGGCAGAGACCCTAGCATACGATTGCTCTATGATGAATGTCGCTCTTAATTCAGGTAATGCAAAGATACTGAGAGACATATTAACAGCTTCGGATATGTACAGGGACCCGCAAGGCTATGTGCTTGCGTATCCGAATGCATATAGAGTTGGACAGGCTATTGTCAAGGACGGAAATGATATTTACCTCCGTGCCAAGAATGCAGCACTTGAAAGTATTAAAATCGTCGAAGAAGGGGCAAAAGGCAAACTTGAGTTATCCAGGTTCGAAGCAAAGGCGCTTGCAGATGCAAAGGCAGCTTTCGAAGCTCTTACTGACGACAAAGATAAGTTCATGAGCGACTGCCTCACAAAATACAAAGATGAAGTTAAAGTATTCCTTCCGGAGAACTACGGCCTCTAACAGAGGTACGTTCTTCTTTTCTCTTTTTTTGAATTAGTAGAAAAAAATCTTCGAAAAGCCAAAACCTTTTAAAGGGGAACCTCTCTCAATCTGCTTGACATGTCAAAACCAGCATATCTTGGCAAGATGCTTCTGCACTGGTGTGAGGACTGCAATGTACCTGTGCTCGGCAAAAAGTGCGGATGTGGGAAAAGTACAAAAAGAATTGAGGTAACTCCTCCTGGGGATATTCGTCCGGCTTTTGATTACGACATAAAGCGCATAAACTCAGTTTCTGAAAAACAGTTTAATTCTTCCCTCATACCGAAAGGCCACCTTGTAGTACTGAATAAAGCTCCATATGAGGACAGGATGGATGAGGTAATAGTTGATGGGGAGGTTATTGCGTCTCTCAGGTTTGAAATAGAGAGCTGTGAGTGGGTCCTGCTTCCCAGGCTCGAAGGGGCAAGACGGCTTTTCCAGGGCAGAGATCTAAAAGCCCTGAAGAAATGGGTTGTTATCGAGCCGACAGTTGTACCTTTCATTGTAAAAAAAGGAGCTAGTGTCCTTGCACCTGGAGTGATTGATGCTGATCCTGGAATTAGAAAAGAAGATGAAGTCGTAGTCCTGAACCCTGCAGGAGAAGTAATCTGTTGCGGGCGCGCTCGAATGACAGGAAAGGAAATGTGTGAGGAAGAACGCGGAAACGCAGTAAAACCCCGCTGGAGCGCAGAACCGAGCCCATATAAAGCTAGTGCTGGAGGGCAAAGCTGGGAAGATGCCGTAACGGCTAACGAGAAAATCCTGGATCTAATGGTTAAAAACGCTCACGCATTTATTGAAAATGTTGCAGGGAGCATGGAAATGAAGGTTAGCGTTTCTTATTCCGGGGGTAAGGACAGCCTTGCAGTGCTCCAGCTGGTTGATGAGACCCTGGACGATTTCGAGATCATATTTGCGGATACGGGACTTGAATTTCCGGAAACCCTTGAAAATGTTAAAAAAGTTGCCGAATATTACGGAAAAGAACTCAAGACCGCAAATGCCGGAGATTCTTTCTGGGATTCGATAAATGTTTTTGGCCCCCCTACCCTGGACACCCGGTGGTGTTGCAAAATCTGCAAACTTGGGCCTATTACGAGATTAATTGATGATAACTACGAGGGCGGCTGCCTGAGTTTCATAGGTCAGCGCCAGTATGAATCCCATGCACGTTTTATCAGTAAAAAAGTCTGGAAAAATCCCTGGGTCGGAAACCAGGTTGGAGCATCTCCTATACAGGAATGGACTGCCTTACATATCTGGCTCTATCTCTTCAGGACAAAAGCTCCCTATAACCCGGCGTACGAGAAAGGATATGACCGTATGGGGTGCTGGCTCTGTCCATCTTCTTCGCTTTCGGACTTCTTCCAGCTCGAGGAAAGCCATCCCGAGCTTTCAAAAAAACTTGATTCTTACCTCCTTGCCTATGCAGAGAAAATGGGACTTTCTCCCGAATGGGTAAAATACGGCTTTTGGCGGTATAAAAGATATCCAAAGGTCCTCCAGTCACTTGCGGAGAAAAAAGGGATTTCTCTCCTCCCTTCCGGGGAAGCCCCAAAGGAACTTCACTTTGAAATTGTAACCGGATACAGGCCCTGCAAAACAGGAGGAATGACTGCGGACGGGAGTTTCGGGCAGGCGATAGACATGGAAACTCTGGAAGAAAGCGGGATACTTTACCCTATCGGAAAAGTCTCTTTCATAGAAGGTGCTGCATCGGTTTCCTATGGCGAGTCAAGAGCCCAGGTCTTTGCTTCAGGAAATGTCAATGGGAGAAGCGAAAGCGAAAAGGCTCTTAAAAAGTTAATAAAACTGGTTGAATTTTCAGTACGAAGAGCCTTACTCTGCAAAGGATGTGGGATTTGTGTGGGACATTGCGAACATAATGCAATCCAGATGAAAGAAAATAAAGTGAGGATCAAAGAGAATTGCGTTCACTGCGGGGCATGTGTAGAGGTTTGTCCGCTTGTAAAATTTCTTTAATTTTTCATTTTTAGAGCCTATCTAAAAGTCAATTAAATGCATTGTGAAACAGTTAAAGATACATTATAAAGAAGATACGGGTGTATTGTAAAGCAGTATGTTGAATCCTATTCATTTATCTAACTGTAAACTGGTTCAAGTTTTGGATAGATAAATTGTCTTCAAATGATAGGTAAATTATAAATAGTATTAAATGGGAAATAGGATATTGCTTGCTTGTAAGAAATTAGTCCTTGGAGTCTAGAGCCTTAATTCGTCCCACAATATGCCGGGATTGTTTGCTTACAAGCAAGAGATCCAGTTATTTTTTCCTCCTTAATATTCCAAAGGCTTGCAAAATAACCATCAGATAGGAAAAACAGATCTTAAAGAATCCTGATTGAACCGCACAGCCTTAGTAAAATTATTTTTTGCTGAAAACGATACCAGAACTCAGGTCTTCAATACTGTCTGCAACAACGACATTTCCCTTTATTCTCAGTCTTTTTCCTCGATACCATTTTCCACGAATAAGGAGCCTATCCCCAGATGAAATAAGGCAGAGGCCATGGTAGAGTACAACTACTGCTTTTCCTTCAATTCAACTGAGAACACACTCTCATAACAGGAACGGGCGTGTGTCTTTTCAGTATAAAATATAGGGAAAATAAAGTCGCAATTGGTGACTTTTGATACTTGATTATACAAAACTTTTAGCACACTATCCTCTCAGATGATGGATAGAAAGATATTTCATTTGGAATTAGCTAATATCTACTTAATGTCTCATTTTAAATGAGATATTTTGTAACTAAATCCTCATT
>JAUPKV010000631.1 GCA_030837265.1 Methanobacteriota archaeon | reverse complement strand
GTTGAAGATGACGGGCGGCTGGATCCTCTCTATATCGCTATTGAAGAGTTGAAGGCTGGAGTTATTCCAATTACGGTCAAACGTAAAAATTGATTGAAAAAAATTTGGATGCATTTTCAGATATGAATATATTTTATTGTTGATTCTATTATGAGGTGACTTTATGGAGGAAATTGAACAAACGGGGCAGGAAGAAACCGAAGCACAGCCTTTGCCTGAAGAGAACACCGAGGCTGAAGTAAAACCTGCACCTGAGAAGGAAGTAGCAGCAAAAACAGAATCTGTGCCTGCAGAATCTGTGCCTGCAGAATCTGAGGATGAAGTTTCTACTAGAGAGGTATCCACATCCCTTGTATCCATTGACGAATATCTGGCAGCAGGTGTTCACATCGGGACCCAACAGAAAACCCAGGATATGATGCGTTTTGTATACAGGGTCAGAACTGACGGGTTATATGTGCTTGATATCCAATCAACAGACGAAAGAATCAGAGTCGCATCAAAGTTACTGTCTCATTACGATCCCTCAAGGATCCTTGTCGTCTCATCAAGGCAATATGGGCAGCACCCTGCAAAGATGTTTTCCAAGGCGCTCGGCACAAGAGCAATGCTTGGAAGGTTCATCCCCGGTTCTCTTACGAACCCTCAGATCCATGGTTTCTTTGAGCCTGATATTGTGATCGTAACTGATCCTGCAGGAGATGCCCAGGTTCTGAAGGAGGCCTCAAGCATTGGAGTACCTATCATAGCACTCTGTGATACTAATAACCTGATTTCAAACGTAGATCTTGTAATTCCCACGAATAATAAAGGCAGAAAAGCCCTTTCCCTTGTTTACTGGCTAATTGCAAGAGAAGTCTCACGGCTCAACAACACATCCTTCAATTACGAGTTAACGGACTTCGAAACTCCCCTCTAATTCCCAAAGGTAGTCCTGCTACTGCAAAGATATATGAAATGATCCCTATTTTATATGGGTGATTATAATGAGACAGCCAGCAGTTGCAGGGCAGTTTTATCCCCTGCGTCCTGAATATCTGGAGAAGGAACTTGATAGATGTTTTGAAGGTCTGGAGATAAGAGAGCGAGATGTAATCGGAGCAGTTTGTCCGCATGCGGGATATGTCTATTCCGGAAAAGTGGCAGCTCATGTTTATGCGAGTCTACCCAAAGCCGATACATATGTGATTTTAGGTCCCAATCATACAGGACACGGCTCAGCTTTATCAATGTCCAGAGATATCTGGAAAACTCCCTTAGGATCCGTTGAAGTAGATGTTGACCTCGTCGACAGGATTTTAGGGAGCATTATTGATATGGATGAGCTTGGGCATAAATACGAACACTCCATTGAAGTTCAGCTTCCTTTTCTTCAGTATCGCTTTGGCAGTGACTTCAGAATCCTCCCCATATGTATGGGTATGCAGGACGAGGAGACTGCAGTCGAAGTAGGGGACATTATTGGAAGATTGGTTTCCGATAATGGAAAAAGAGTGGTTTTTATCGCATCCAGTGATTTTACTCACTACCAGCCTGCTAAGCTTGCAAGAGAGATAGATAACGAAGTCATTGGCCCCATACTGAATTTAGATGTCCGGGGAATGTATGACCTGCTCTACCGCAGAAATGCGTCCGTGTGTGGATATGGAACAATTGCTGCAATGCTTACTGCTTCCAAAATAATGGGTGGCAGCCGGGCAACTCTGCTCAACTACTCAAACAGTGGAGAAATTTCAGGAGATCTTAATGCAGTCGTGGGATATGCGGCAATTATAGTGGAGTAGAAGAATTTAGGGAGAGTACAAGTCACTTATTTTTGATTCAAAAATTCCCCGGGATATTAACCTTGCTTATGCCCGGATAAGTTTTTTAAATTTAAATAACTAGTTGATACTTTACATACTTTAACCAAGCATTTTTGACTAAAAATTAATTAAACTTGAGACTTCAGAGGGATTATATGATTTCGTGCTCTGCCCCCGGTAAAATTTACCTTTTCGGAGAACATGCGGTCGTCTATGGGGAGACTGCAATAGCATGTGCGGTTGAATTAAGAACCCGAGTAAGGGCAGAATTTAACGATTCAATAATTATTCATTCACAAATTGGTAGGACAGGGATCGATTTTGAAAAACATCCCTATATTTCATCAGTTATTGAGAGAATAAATGGGATTACACCAATAGAGGGCGTTTTCCTGGAAGTCGATTCAGAGATTCCGGTGGGCTCAGGACTGGGATCATCCGCTGCTGTTACTATTGCATGTATAGGTGCTCTGAATGAATTGTTTGGCTGCGGGCTTTCTTTAGAAGAGACTGCGAAAATCGGACATGAGATCGAGATCAAAGTTCAGGGAGCTGCAAGTCCTACAGATACCTATGTATCAACATTCGGCGGGGTTGTTACCATTCCCGAGAGAAGGAAATTGAGGATACTCGACTGTGGAATTGTGATAGGGGACACCGGTATTTTCTCTTCAACTAAGGAACTTGTAGCAAATGTCAGGAAGCTCCGTGAAAATTATCCGGAACTAATAGAGCCTCTTATGACTTCAATCGGCCGGATTTCAAAAAAAGGGGAGTCTCTCGTAATGGCTGGTGATTATCCTTCTATTGGCAGGTTAATGAATGTAAATCAGGGACTGCTTGATGCCCTGGGTGTAAATATCCTTGAACTTTCCAGATTAATTTATTCGGCCAGGAAAGCTGGGGCATTTGGAGCAAAGATCACAGGCGCCGGCGGTGGAGGATGTATGGTAGCACTTACTGCAACGGATAAATGCACGCAGGTTGCCGAAGCGATGCTGGAGGCAGGGGGTAAAGTGATTATCACAAAGCCAACCGAACAGGGGCTGAAGTTTGATTAGCCATTGAACATTTTCTCCCATATTAAGTGTCGTCATTATTTAGTATTTGGCGATCTCATTATGGAATTAAAGTCAGTTAGATAAGCAAAAAGTGATGCAGAATGATGATCCCAACCGAACCTGTTATCCTGAAACTTGGAGGCAGTGTTATTACCGACAAAAGTGCAGACGAAGGAGTTATAAAAGAGGCTGCTCTCCAGAGAATCGCGCAGGAAGTTTCCGAATTTCAAGGCAAAATGATTATCGTGCATGGTGCAGGCTCTTTCGGGCACACCTATGCTCGGAAATACAGGCTTGACACGAGTTTTGATCCTGAGGGAGTAATTATAACCCATGAATCCGTCAAAAAACTAGCATCAATGGTAGTAGATGCTCTCAACCGTTTCGGAGTCAGGGCAATAGCCGTACATCCTTTTGGTTGTACGGTTTGCAGGAAAGGGCGGATAGAGAGTATGTATCTTGATAACATAATACTCATGCTGAAACACGGTTTTGTTCCTGTATTGCACGGGGACGTAGTTATGGACCTTGAACTCGGGGCATGTGTGCTTTCAGGAGACCAGATCGTTCCCTACCTGGCAAAGGAGCTTGGAATAACAAGGCTAGGACTAGGATCAGTGGAAGATGGAGTGCTTGACAAAGATGGAAAACCTGTGCCCGAAATTACTCCGGAAAAGTTTGAGAATTTCAAGCATTGCATAGGGGGTTCAGGAAATACTGATGTGACAGGTGGCATGCTTGGGAAGGTATGGGAACTTCTGGAGCTTAGCAAAACATCTTGTATTACTTCATATATATTCAATGCAGGAAAAGCGGATAACATACGTAGGTTCTTAAATGGAGAAGCCATTGGAACCCGAATTTGTCCAGACAAAGGGTATGAAGCATGATCAATACTACTTCACGGAGAAAGATCGAACACCTGAGAATTTGCGTTGCAAGTTCAGTAGAATCAAGAAAGGTTAGTGCAGGCTTTGAGGATGTTACCCTAATCCATAGGGCTCTTCCGGAACTTGATATGAATAAGCTCGACCTGTCGGTAGAGTTGCTGGGAAAACGCTTGCAAGCTCCGTTCTTAATCGCTTCAATCACTGGGGGACACCCTGATACGATTCCGGTAAATGCTGCCCTTGCAGCCGCAGCGGAGGAACTTGGAGTAGGGATAGGAGTCGGCAGCCAGCGAGCTGCAATCGACGACCATCTCCAAGAAGAATCGTTTAGAGTCGTCCGGGACAAAGCTCCCAATGCCTTTGTTTATGGGAATATAGGTGCTGCCCAGATCCGCGAATACGGGATTGAAGGAATTGAAAAACTTGTTGAGATGATCGACGCTGATGCTCTTGCTATTCATCTTAACTTCTTACAGGAAGCTATCCAGCCTGAAGGGGATAAAGATGCAACTGGCTGTCTGGATACCATTAAGGAGATCTGTTCCGATCTGCGTACGCCGGTAATCGTTAAAGAAACCGGGGCCGGAATTTCAAGGGAAGATGCCCTTCTCCTCCAGAAAGCAGGCGTATCTGCAATTGATGTAGGAGGCGTGGGAGGCACAAGCTGGGCTGGAGTTGAGGTCTACAGGGCAAGGGAAAGTGGAGATTCCACTTCAGAACACCTGGGAGAACTCTTCTGGGACTTTGGAATTCCAACTGTTGCCAGCATCATGGAGTCCAGGGTCTCTCTTCCGATAATTGCTACAGGTGGGGTAAGGACAGGTCTTGATATAGCTAAATCCATCGCTCTTGGAGCCAGTGCGGCAAGCGCAGCACTACCCTTTGTAGGTTCTGCTCTTGAAGGAAAGGAAGCGGTTAAAAGTACCCTACTCCGTATGCTTAACGAGTTAAAGACAGCAATGTTTCTCTGCGGTTGTGCAAATATACGGGATCTGCGGAATGCTCCCGTAGTTGTTACCGGCTGGACCCTTGAATATCTTGGCCAGCGAGGCTTCAATATAAAAGATTATGCCATGTCAAGGGAAATGTTGTAAAGCGAAACTGGTTTTTTATCCTTTATTTATTCATATAACAGCATACCTCATATTACAACAATATTTATACTAATATGAAGGTAATGTACCGGAAGAAATCGTTAATATTAAATGGGCAATTGTTCATGTTCCTCAGGAATGATAAGAATAAGCAATGGATGTTAAAGTAAGGAAAAAGTATAATTAGTTGATCTTCCTTAGGATGCCTAAAGAGAAAATATAATTCAGAAAATATATTTAGTTTGTTACCCATTGTGGAAGCTAAGATGGGTAAAACTAAAGACAAATCCTACACTTGTTCAAGGTTATAAATCATCTGATTAGTTTGAGTAAGAATAAAGGAAAAGCCTTATAGAGAAGGTATTTAAAAGACACCTGTTTATTGAGTTAATAAATCGGTTGTTAACGATTAGGGAAGAGGAATCTCTAAAGTTAATTGAAGAAATGAAAAGATTGAGGATGAAAGCTTGAGTTAGTCTTCAACACTCTAAAGGCAATAGAGTAATTGTATATTTATTCAAATATGCAACTGATTTCACCAAGCAAATGCATGTTTGAAGTAGTATTCTTTTGCAAGAGAGTGTAGTCTGACTTATTTCCCCAGTGTGGATTGCTTTCGGGATAAGAATCTTGAAGTATCTTCTAAAGGCTTGTTCTACATTATCGCACATCAGTATTGTGCTTTTACATTCATGATCATTGCTTTCAGACCGTTACCGGATTTGCCTTCCGGATTCTCGGTTTCAAAGGGATAAAAATCGTTAAGAGGTTAAAAAATATGGCTGAAATAGGAATTGTTGCAGTTGGTGGCTATAACGAGATGGGCCGCAATATGACTGCAGTAATCATAGGTGAAGATGTGATTATTCTGGATATGGGGCTTCGGCTTGATAGAGTCCAGATTCACGAAGATGTTGAGATTGACAAAATGCACTCTCTTGAACTGATCGAAATGGGGGCGATTCCCGATGACACCATTATGAAAGAGGTAAACGGGACTGTAAGGGCAATTGTATGCACCCATGGACACCTTGATCATATAGGTGCGATTCCGAAACTTGCACATAGATACAATGCCCCTATCCTTGCTACTCCATATACAGCAGCTATTATCAAACAACAAATAGAGGCCGAGCGAAAGTTTGAGGTTTGTAATAGGGTAATTCCTCTCAGTTCCGGAGGGACTTACCAGGTTACTGAAGATATTTCTATAGAATTTATCCGGGTCCAGCACAGTATCATTGACTGCGTCCTTGCTGCGGTTCATACTCCAGTAGGAGCAATCCTTTACGCCTGTGATTTTAAGCTGGACAGAACTCCTACAATGGGAGAGGCTCCCGACTTCGATCGCCTTAAATCTCTAGGAAAAGAAGGGGTCATTGCGATGATTGTTGAGAGTACCAATGCCGGACGCTCAGGTAAGACTCCTTCGGAGCAGATTGCAAAGGATATGGTCCGGGATGTGTTACTCGGAACGGAAGAATCAGAAGTAGGAATGATTATTACCACTTTTGCTTCACATATTGCCAGATTAAAAGCGATTATTGAGGCGGCTGCAGAAATGGGCAGAATTCCGATACTTATGGGCCGTTCAATGGAACGCTATGTTGGAGCTGCAAGGGACCTGGGGTATCTTGAACTTCCTTCCAATGTCGAAATTTACGGGCTCAGGAAAGATATCGATAAGGCTTTCAAACGGGTCATGCAAGAAGGAAAGAACAAGTACCTGCCAATTGTCACCGGACACCAGGGAGAGCCAGGTTCTATTCTTGTGCGTGTGTCAAACGGGGAAACTCCCTATGTTATTGAGCCAGGAGACAGAGTTATTTTCTCCGCAAACGTAATCCCAAGCCCAATGACTCAGGCAAACCGTTATGCTCTTGAGACTAAGCTCAGAATGAAAGGTGCAAGGATCTACGATAATGTCCATGTATCAGGGCATGCATACAAGGAAGACCACTGGGAACTTCTACGCATGGTGAATCCGGAACATGTAATTCCAGCCCACGGAGACATGGAGATGCACGGGCATTATATAGAGATGGCAGAAGACGCCGGATATGTACTTGGAGATACAGTACATCTTCTTAGAAACGGTGAAGTGCTGTATATTGAGGAATAATTCTTCGGGGAAGTATTACCGAATTCATAATTACCTTATATTCGGGAGGACTATGACTATGATTGATGAGATCAAAAGAAGAAGTGTCTATGTTGATGCTGCAATTGATGAGTTGCTCCCTATAACTCATCCAGAGGAGCTTTATAAAGCCTCACGCCATCTAGTGGATGCCGGAGGGAAACGCCTCCGTCCAGCAATCCTCATTCTGGTGGCTGAAGCTGTAGGTTCGAACCTCAAAGCAGTTTTACCTGCAGCAGTGGCCGTAGAGCTTGTACATAATTTTACTTTGATTCATGATGATATAATGGACAAAGACGATCTTCGCAGGGGAATGCCTGCAGTCCATACTATTTGGGGTGAAAATGTTGCAATTCTTGCAGGGGATACTCTTTACTCCAAAGCGTTCGAAATTCTGGCAAAGGTTGAAAATGAGCCAATCCGAGTTTTAAAATGCATGGATGTCCTCTCAAAGACCTGTACGGAAATCTGCGAAGGGCAGTGGCTTGATATGGACTTCGAGACAAGAGCAAGGGTCACGGAACGCGAATATCTCGAAATGGTCGAAAAAAAGACATCGGTCCTTTATGCAGCCGCGGCCAAAATTGGAGCCTTGCTTGGAGGAGCTTCGGACGAGGTTTCAGAAGCCTTATCCGAATATGGACGCCTTATCGGAATCGGTTTTCAGATGTATGACGATGTTCTGGATATGATCACTCCCCAGGAAGTTCTTGGGAAGGTAAGAGGCAGTGACCTTATGGAAGGAAAGCATACTCTTATCGTAATTGATGCTTTCGAGAAAGGTGTGAAACTGGACATATTCGGAAAACAGAAAGCTACTCAGGAAGAAACCGACGAAGCCGTTCAAATTCTGACCGAGTGCGGTTCAATTGATTGTGTAAAGAACCTTGCAATTTCATATATTAAAGAGGGCAAAGCAAAGCTGGATGCTCTGGAAGATTGCCCTGAAAAGGAGCTGCTCCTTCAGATTGCCGACTACATGATTGCAAGGGAATATTAATAAAAAGAAGTATTTTGCAAAGAAGAAATAGGTAGGATTTAACATCCCACCTTTATTTTGCATTTACACACCAAATAAAAGGCTTATTTTGCATTTCGGCGTTCAATTGTGCTCTGGGCAGCAACGAGTCTTGCGATTGGAACTCTGTATGGAGAGCAACTTACATAATTAAGGCCTATTTCATGAGCGAAGTAAATTGATTTTGGTTCTCCGCCGTGTTCTCCGCAGATTCCCATTTTGAGGTTCTTTTTAACGGAGCGACCTTTACTGATTGCTATTTTCATTAACTCTCCAACACCTTCCTGATCAAGTACTGCGAAAGGATCGTGTTCAAAAATTCCTGCTTTCTGATATATGGGCACGAATTTAGACACGTCATCACGACTGAATCCGAATGTTGTCTGGGTCAGGTCGTTTGTTCCGAAGGAGAAGAAATCAGCTTCCACTGCTATCTTGTCTGCAGTAATCGCAGCTCTTGGCAGTTCGATCATTGTCCCAACATGATAATCTATTTTTATGCCTTTTTCAGCCATGACCGTCTCTGCCATCTTGCAAGTCTCACTCCTGGTAAGGGAAAGTTCCTTTGCCAGTCCTACTAATGGGATCATAATCTCAGGAATGACATGTACTCCCTCAGCTGCAAGTTCACAGGCTGCCTCCATAATTGCACGCACCTGCATATCATATATTTCGGGATAGGTGATGCCAAGTCTGCATCCCCTGTGTCCGAGCATCGGGTTAAGTTCCTTAAGGGAAACTACGCGCTGAATAACTTTCTTTACCTCATCGATCTTATTGCAATCTCCTGAGGCTTCAAGTTCCCTAAGTTTTGCATCCAGCTCTTCTTTGTCCGGCAGGAATTCGTGGAGAGGGGGGTCAAGCAGCCTTATAGTAACCGGCAGGCCTTCCATACTGCGGAAGATACCAAGGAAATCGTTCTTCTGCATAGGGAGCAGTTTCTTAAGAGCCTTTTTCCGTGCCTTTTCGTCTTCGGCCATGATCATTTCCCTGACTGCAGGGATTCTATCTTCTCCGAAGAACATATGTTCGGTTCTGCAAAGCCCGATTCCTTCTGCACCGAGTTCGCGGGCAAGGCTTGCATCGGCAGGAGTATCCGCGTTTGTTCTCACTCCAAGAGTCCTTATCTTGTCAGCCCATACCAGAATTTGTTTCAAATCGTTATTAATTTCGGCATCAATCAAATCTACTCTGCCAATAATGACATTTCCTGAGCTTCCGTCAATAGTAATGTAGTCTTTTGCCTTGATAGTATGACCGTTTACCATGAAGATGCCATTCTTTGTATCGATTGAGATTGCCCCGCAGCCAACAACACAGGGCTTTCCCATACCTCTCCCAACAACTGCTGCGTGAGACGTCATTCCTCCGCGCACGGTAAGGACACCCTGGGCAGCTGCCATTCCTCCTATATCCTCAGGGGAGGTTTCAGTTCGTACAAGAATGGTTTTTTCTCCAATCTCAGCCATTGCCTCTGCGGCTTCGGCAGTAAACACTACTTTTCCTACTGCTGCTCCGGGAGATGCCGGAAGCCCTTTAGCAATTACTTCAAGTTTTGCTTTGGGATCGATTCTCGGATGCAGGAGAAGGTCAATGTGTTCGGCTTTTACCCTTGTTACTGCTGTTTCCTTATCTATCAACCCTTCCGCGACCATGTCCGTTGCAACCTTTACGGCTGCAGCAGCTGTGCGTTTTCCTGTCCTCGTCTGCAGCATATAGAGTTTTCCTTCCTGGATAGTAAACTCTATGTCCTGCATATCTTTGAAGTGGGATTCAAGTTTCTGGCAGATGTCCACAAGCTGTTTGTAGGCTTCAGGTATCTTGTTTCCAAGTGTATCGATAAAGTCAGGAGTCCGGATTCCGGCAACCACATCTTCGCCCTGTGCATTGATAAGGTATTCACCGAAGAATTTCTTTTCTCCTGTGGACGGGTTCCTTGTGAATGCAACTCCTGTACCGGAGGTGTTGCCTCTGTTCCCATATACCATGGTCTGTACATTGACTGCTGTGCCCCAGCGGTCATCAATTTCATTGAGCTTCCTGTAAGTGATGGCTCTCGGATTGTTCCATGAATCAAAAACAGCATCAATTGCCATTTGAAGCTGAACTTTAGGATCCTGCGGAAAATCAGTGCCAGTTTCAAGTTTGACTACTCCTTTGAATCTCTCAGCCAGCTCTTTTAGTGATTTTGCATCAAGATCAGCATCGGAATTAACTTTTAATTCCTTCTTCTTATCTTCGATGAGAGATTCGAACTTCCCATGATCGATTCCCATTACCACGTCCCCAAACATGGTAATAAATCTGCGGTAACAATCATAAGCAAATCTTTCATCGCTAACCTTATTAGCGAGCCCAATTACGGATTTGTCCGTAAGCCCAAGGTTAAGGACAGTATCCATCATCCCCGGCATGGAAACTCTGGCACCGGACCTTACTGAAACAAGCAGTGGATCATCTGGGTCACCAAGTTTTTTATTATTTAAGATCTCGAGTTTATCGATCGCTTCTTCTACCTGCCTGAGTACTTCTTCAGAATATTTTTTATCATTTAGATATAGTACACAGACTTCAGTTGTTATTGTAAAGCCAGGTGGTACGGGGATTCCAAGATTTGCCATCTCGGCAAGGTTTGCGCCCTTACCTCCAAGCAGGTCTTTCATGCTAGTTTTGCCATCAGTTACATTCTTACCAAAAAAATATACGAACTTGGCCAACGAGTATCCTCCCTGGAACGAGGTCATTCATTAATGGAATTGGTATATGAATAATCAGATTTTGAGTCTGATTGTTGCCAACAATGTTTATTTAATATATAAGCTTGTTGTGGTTCACTTCCCCTCATTTTACTTTATAAAACTAATTTTACTTTAAATTTTTGTATAATGCAGATGTTGCAATATATTTTGCATATTGTAAACCTAATATAATAATGTTTTGAGTACACAATAGAATTCATATTTAGTTTGATACAGGAGACAAGAAAGATCATATAAGCATTTAAGTAAAAAAGATGCTAAAAATAGAGAGATTTGCGTTTTTCTTTAGATAATAGGCATATTTATAATATAGACCTGATACCAACATATTTAATAAAATAATGATATGTGAAGTTATCATGATGCTATTATTAGTTAAATTAAACTTGTTGCGGCTTGTTTCCCTCTTTTATATATAATTTTATTTTTTCTTCACAGATTTGTATAATATAGGTCTTGCGATATCTTTATATATAATGAAAATAGACTACATATGCTTTTCAGTCAACAATATGCAATCATATTTAAGGCTGATAGTTTTTACTCGCTCAAATTTGAGGCATTTTTGCCCTGAGCAATAGCGCAGCTATTAGAGCTATTAATTTTCGTGGCTTATATGAAACGACTCGGTACAGTGTTGCACAGGTCAGGTTCCAAGAACCTGATAGTCATAGGGGATGAGATCAAATCCGATAAAACCTCTGGTAATCTTCCTAAGGTGAATTCTATTATTGTGGATAAAGCCCTGAACCAGATTGGTACAATTGTCAGTATCTTTGGATCCGTAAATCATCCATACTTTTTAGTAAAGGGCTTTAAGCGAATTCCTGATAGTGAATTGCGGGTTATGGTAAATGAACGGGTCTATATTCGGTGAGGTCTTTGAGATTCGATATAATACGAATTCCTACAATATCTGAATTCTCTACTATGGTTTAAAATTAACTGGTTTATATGTCTTTTGCTGGTAATAGTTGTAAGTTTTTCTTATTCAGTTCCAAATGTAATTCCTTTAATTTTGTGCAGTCTCTGGAAATAGGGAATCAAAAAACGTTATTTTAAGATGTACAGGTGATATAATATGGTAGAAGTCGAAAGAGTTCGCTACTCGGACGCTCTTGAAAGGGAAAAAATACGTGCCATGATTAAAGCTCGTAAAGAGAAACAAAAAGAGCAGAGTTTTGAGAGTGAGAAGGCCGTTTGTCCGGAATGCGGCAGCAGGAACCTTGTTCATGACTACGAGCGAGCCGAGCTCGTGTGCGGTGACTGCGGACTTGTCATTGATGCTGATTTTGTAGATGAAGGACCCGAATGGCGAGCTTTCGATCACGATCAACGCATGAAGCGCTCACGTGTGGGCGCCCCCATGACATACACGATTCACGACAAAGGGCTTTCCACGATGATTGACTGGAGAAACCGTGATTCCTACGGCAAATCAATCTCTTCAAAAAACCGTGCTCAGCTCTACCGTTTAAGAAAATGGCAGCGTAGAATTCGTGTAAGCAATGCAACTGAAAGAAACCTGGCTTTCGCCCTTTCCGAACTGGATAGGATGGCTTCAGCTCTTGGTCTCCCTAGAACGGTTAGAGAAACCGCTGCTGTTGTTTACAGGAAAGCTGTTGACAAGAACCTTATACGCGGAAGAAGCATAGAAGGCGTTGCAGCAGCCGCTCTGTATGCTGCTTGCCGTCAGTGCAGTGTTCCAAGGACTCTTGATGAGATTGAAGAAGTATCAAGGGTAAGCCGGAAAGAAATCGGAAGGACCTATCGCTTCATTTCAAGAGAACTTGCATTAAAGCTTATGCCTACTTCCCCAATCGATTACGTTCCAAGGTTCTGCTCCGGTCTCAACTTAAAAGGAGAGGTACAGTCCAAAAGTGTTGAAATCCTTAGACAAGCTTCCGAAAAAGAACTTACAAGTGGCAGAGGCCCTACAGGGGTTGCAGCCGCTGCAATCTACATCGCATCTATTCTCTGCGGTGAGCGCAGGACTCAGCGAGAAGTCGCAGATGTGGCCGGAGTTACGGAAGTTACCATAAGAAACAGATATAAAGAGCTTGCAGAAGAATTGGATATTGAAATCATCCTTTAAGCTTCTTTAGATCTTTTTTTTCTTTCGTCTTTGTACACTTTTGTTTTCCGTTCTTTCCGTTTTTTCGCTTTTAGATTTTGTATTATTTAGGCAGTTATTATTATTTATAATATTTCCACTATATTTATCCCAAAAGCCTTATGCAGATCTATATAAAATCATGGTTAACTATGCTGCCAATTGAGATTTTGAAGACCATTCTTCTCGGTTTCACTATAGGGCTTACAGGTGCCTTGATGCCGGGGCCCATGCTCTTTGCAACTATAGAGACCTCGCTAAAAAAAGGATGGACTGCAGGTCCGGAAGTTGTGCTTGGACATATGATGATAGAACTAGTGATCTGTTTGCTAATCTTCTTTGGAGCTGCTACATTTTTCGGTAACAACGCTATTTCCTTTATATTCCTGATTGGTGGGCTTGCACTTGTGGTCTTTGGCCTGCTCACGGTAAAGGACGCCAGAAGTGCTGCTTTTTCCTCAATGACTTCTCAGAATTCGTCAGGCTTGAAAATGCAATCCAATCCAACATTAATGGGCCTGGTGACGTCCGTTTCGAACCCTTATTTCTGGATCTGGTGGTTAACCGCAGGTGGTGCCATTCTGCTCAGGGAATATGAACTGGGAATATTCAGTGCAATAGCTTTTATTCTCGGACACTGGACAGCAGATTTAAGCTGGTTTACTGCCGTATCAGGTTCAATCAGTCGTGGGAAGGCTCTTTTATCCCAAAAGACACATACTTATGTTCTCTATGCATGCGGAGCATTTTTGATAGTTTTCGGTTTTTATTTTATGCTCAGTTACAATAGTTCTTCCCGGTTTATTTAATCCAATTTTCGATTCATCTCCCTATTTCAGATTTCCCAACTTTCACCAAGGATGTTCTTGTTCAACAAAAGGTCAACGACCAAAGAGCAACAAGGGTCCTCATATGATAGGTAGTTCCCATGAAAAGACAGTCAATAAAAGTTACTAAAAATAAAGGAGAACCTGTAAGGAAAATCCTCCTTGATCTTGATATCCTTGACAATTCTCTAAAAATAGGTTCGGATGAAAATTTTCTTTACTTCCCCCTTTCCAGAGAGTCGACCCCATCCGAACAGAAGTGTCTGCCTGAAGAAATCGAACTTATTGATCACGATTTCGAACTCCAGCAAAAAAAACCTGCTCTCGAAGACTTACTTGGTTTCAGCCCGTCTTATGAAGTCATAGGAGACATTGCCCTGCTGGAAGACCCCGACCTGGATAAAGAAAAAGCTTTAAAAATTGCCGACGCCCTCCTCAGAACTCAAAAGAACACAAAAACTGTGCTCAAACCCCTTACCCCGGTCATTGGGGAATTCAGGGTTCGGGAATTCGAGATAGTGGCCGGCGAGCCAAGGACAGAAACGACCCACAGGGAGTATGGCTGCCGCTATAAGGTTGACCTTGCAAGAGCTTATTTCACTCCACGCCTTTCAACCGAACGTTCAAGAATCCTTTCCTGGATTAAAGAAGGAGATACCGTAGTTGATATGTTTGCAGGCGTAGGCCCTTACAGCATCCTGCTTGCAAAAAGCAAAAAGCCTTCGAGAATCATAGCAATTGATAAAAATCCGGATGCGGTACACTACCTCAAAGAAAACATAGCCCTGAATTCAGTGAAAAACATTGAAGCCATAGAAGGTGATGCCAGGGAGGTTGCAAAAGAGTTTGCAGGCACTACTGACCATGTGATTATGAACCTGCCGCATAATGCCTATGAATTTCTTGACTCTGCCGTTCTCCTTACAAAGCCCGGAGGTATTATCCACTATTACGGAATAACTCCGGAAGATGACCTTTTCGAAAGCTCGATCAAACTCATAAAGGAAGCTGCAGGGCGAACAGGAAGGCAGGTAGAGGTGCTGGAGAAAAGGATAGTCCGCTCTTATGCCCCTTATCAATATAATATCTGTATTGAGGCCAAGATAATCTGAGAGCCTATTATTAAGAAATTAATTTCGGACAACTGTTTTGTGAAGAGGTTGCAGGCAATTTGATTTTAATATAATGAATTTTATATTAGAATCATGGCTTTTTGGGAGTAAAGCTATGAATTTGAACCAATTATATTTCAGCTGTTATCTTTTTATTTATAATTAAAATAAATATGTTTGGGGAATCTTATGGTATTTAAATCAATCAATCCTTATACTGAAGAAGTAAACTGGGAATATGATTCTTTTTCATTTGAGGAATGTGAGGCCCATATTAAAAAATCGAAGGCTTCTTTTTTAGAGTGGAGTTCCCTGTCCGTTGAAGAAAGGACAAAGTATCTTGCAAAGGCTGCAGAAGTGCTAAGGAAGAATACCAATATCTATGCCGAGATTATTACGAAGGAAATGGGAAAACCCATCACGCAGTCAAGAGCCGAGATAGATAAATGTGCTCTGGTCTGCGATTATTATGCTGAAAATGCGGTTGAATTTTTGAAAGACGAATTTATTGATACAGGGACTGAAAAAAGCTATGTGACTTTTGAGCCTCTGGGAGTGATTCTGGGAATAATGCCATGGAACTTTCCTTTCTGGCAGGTCTTCAAGTTTTCAATATCTGCAATGTGTGCAGGAAATGTCTGCGTGCTTAAACATGCTTCAAATGTGCCGAAATCAGCTCTGGAGGTCGAAAAGGTCTTTTTGGAAGCTGGTTTTCCTGAGTATGTTTTTAAGACCCTGTTAATCGACTCCGAAACTGCAATGGAAATTCTTAAAAAAGACATGGTGGATGGGGTTTCACTAACTGGCAGCCTGAATGCCGGTTCTAAAATTGGAGAACTTGCAGGAGGATCCATCAAGCCAATTGTGATGGAACTGGGAGGATCTGATCCATTTATAGTGCTCGACGACGCTGATATAGGGAGGGCTGCTCAGGTTGCTGCAAAGTCTCGATTTCGCAATACAGGACAGGGCTGTAATGCTGCCAAGAGGTTTATTGTACTGGAAAGTGTCATTGATGATTTTACAAAATCCTTTGAACTGGAAGTAAATAAATTGAAAGTTGGAGACCCCATGGATGAAGAGACTGACATCGGCCCTGTTGCAAAGAAAGAGGGTGTCAAAGAACTCCAATCGATTGTAGAAGATGCAATAAAAAAGGGAGCCGAACCCTTTGTTTGTGGAGAGGATTGTG
>JAUPKV010000630.1 GCA_030837265.1 Methanobacteriota archaeon | reverse complement strand
TCAGAGGTGTTAGCAACCTTCTTGAAAGAAAGCATTTCTTCAATATCCAGATCATCCCCAATGCATTCGTAATACTCTAAGGCACCATGCTCTTTCCAAATCTCACCCGCTTTTTGAGCCATTTCTTTGTATTTGCTTACATTGTCTTTAGGAACAGGAATTAAAAAGCCATCCACATATCTTTCCATGTTTTCTCCCTTTTCTCTTAATTTCCTTCTTTGAACTATAGCCTAACGAGATGAACACAGCGTTTTTGGGCCACGCCAAAAATATACAATGAAGCAATCATTGTTTTCTTGCTCGTCGTCTTTTCGGTGGCTATTATCTCTTTATTGCCATAGGTATTATTTTAATTCTTCAGTAACATTCAGCGTACCTTAAGCTCGCCTTTTCGTGAAATTCAGGAAAAGGGTTTTGATGGAAAAATGACAATTGTCAGAGATTTTGTAAGAAAAGTCAGACCGAATAGAGTACCTTGTAACTCTTATAATCAATAAAGCAATTGACCAGCCCTGCAAAATGCTCTTTCTTCTAAATCAGCAAAAACATGGGTCCTTTGGTCTTTAACTTCTCGCTTTTAACAAACGTATTTGGGGGGGGTTGAGGCAGAAAGCAGGCAGGAAAAACATATTAACACTGAATTGAGCTGAACGAAGACTTTTCTTATCTTGTTCAGTATCCCAACTTCTAAACTTCACATAATCCATTTTAATTTAAATAATCGTCATTATAATGATCATATTTGCATCAAAGATCGTCATTATAATGAAAGAGATAAATACTTGCCACTCAAATACTCCCCTATGAAGCAGCTTATGAAGATGTGGAATCCGTGGTGGATAGAAGGAAAAGTTCCTGATTCCAAAAAGCGGATTTTGCGCCCTCAGACTCTTGAAAAAATCCAGAAGCTTCTGGACATTAGAGAGGTTATCTGCATTACCGGAGTTCGAAGGTGCGGGAAGTCTACTGCGATGTACCAGGCAATAGACCATCTTATCGGAAAAGGAGTGAAGCCTGAAAATATCCTCTACTTCAACCTTGACGAGCCTTTTGAGGACAAAAGCATAAGGCTGCTCGACAATATCTTTGGAGAATATATCGAGCTACATGCACCGAAAGGGAGAAAATACATCTTCCTGGATGAAGTTCAAAACATCAAAGGTTGGGAACAGTGGGTTAAGAAATTCTATGACCTTTATGGGGAAGAAATCAAATTCGTGCTCACCGGCTCAAACAGCACCATGCTCTCTGACCAGCTAGCAACCCTTTTGACCGGAAGAATGATAACGCAGCATATGTTTCCAGCTTCCTTCAGGGAGTATCTGGATTTTGCGGGTTTTGAAACAAAAGACCTCGACATCCAGAGAAACGAAATTCTGCATCATTTTAACAAATATCTCTTCAAAGGAGGTTTTCCCGAAGTTGTTCTGGAAGAGGACATGGATATCAACCACCTAAGGTTGACTGAATACTTCAATAGTATCCTCCTTCGGGACGTAGTAGTGGGCCGCAAAATCAGAGAAAGCGCAAAACTCATCGAACTTGCTAATTATTCTATTTCAAATATTTCTACCCTCTTGAGCTATTCGAAAATCTCAATCTTCACAGGGCTCTCAATCAACAGCCTGAAAGAATATCTGCTTTACCTTGAACATGCATACCTCATATACCAGCTAAACTTCTTTTCATACTCAGTAAAAGATTCGATCTCAATCAAAATGCCCAGGAAGATCTACTGCATCGACAACGGACTCCGAAATTCAGTAGCATTTACATTTTCCGCAGACAGCGGGAGGCTTGCAGAGAACCTCGCTTTCATAGAATTGAAGCGAAGAAAAGTAGAATTCTTTTACTGGAAAGAAAAAAGAGAAGTGGATTTTGTAATAAAAGACAGAGATGGTACGCTAACAGGTATAAACTGCACCTATACCGACAAAGTAAAACAAGGAGAAATCGATGCTCTCCTAAGCTTCAAAGAGCATTTCGGGGAGAAAGTTTTCGAGTTGATCCTGCTTACAAAGAATATCGAAAAAAAGGAAGATAATATCAGATATGTTCCTCTATGGAAATGGGTTCTGGAATCAAATGAATGAGATAAACCAAATTTCGTGTTCAGCGTACATTTTCGAATGATTTTCCATAATCCATAATTCGCCTGAAAAACGGCACTTTAATTCGAAAACAGCCCTCCCAACAAAAAGGATCACTTTAATCTAAAAGTCAGCCCTGCAAAGCGCTCTTTCTCTCAAATCTGCAAAAATCACGGGTCCTTTTGTCTTTACTTCTCATTCTTAACAAACGTATTCGGAGGAGAGTGAGGCAGAAAGCAGGCAGGAATAATATATTTCAACTGAATTGACTGAGATGAATAAATTCGTAATCAGTGTCCAGTTTCGGAGAGATCCAATGAAAACAGGATTCGGTTAACAAGTTTTCACTTTTATCAGAAGAAGAGTCCCCTAATGAAGATTGATCGATAAAAAGCAAAATTGATCGGCCCCAAAAAGTGATCCTTCTAATATGCAAAAGGTCGCAAGTTAAGAAGAAAAGTATATTCAAAGTCTATCTGATTCTACGTAATTAAAAAAGTGAAAAAGAAATAAGTGTTTATTTAAACTCAATTAAACAAACTTTAATTAATATCTGCGGTTTTCTCTGGGTGTCCTGTGGTTAGGAAGACATTCTCTGCAGTAAACCGGTCTTTCTGGATCGGGCTTAAAAGGCACTTCTGTCTCAACATTGCAGTCAGAACAGGTTGCTTTGTGCATTTCTCTGGGAGCGCCGAAATTAGAATTTCCTCTGAAGTTTCTATCATTAAAAGCCATTTTTGTTTCACCTTGTTGTTTTTGTTAATTGTTTTAAAATAAGATTGTATAGAACTC
>JAUPKV010000629.1 GCA_030837265.1 Methanobacteriota archaeon | reverse complement strand
GCAATCGATCGTGCTCGAAGTTGTTGCCAAACTGTACTTGCTGGAGGGTTTCTGAGTAACTGGATAGGCTGGTTGTATCATAAGCCCAAAACTCTTTTTCCAACCTTCTTTTTCCCTGAAGGGCGAAAAACCGTTGTTTAGCCTCTTCGGTGATGCTTGCGAACAGCTCGCTGCTACGTTGTGAAGTGATATTTTTGCCATAAGGATGTTTATGGAGGATTCCCCACTTCTCAAAGCGGTATAGTGGTGTACTGTCTTCAAGGATAAGATAGTAGGCTATGGATTGGATTTGCTTATAAGTGTCAGGGAAACACTGTTTCAGGTCATGAGTGATCCCCAATTGATCACCGATCGCATCCAATAGGTAGGTAGCTCCATAAAAGGATCGATGAGAGATCTCAGCTGCCTTGAGTCCAAGTTTAGCGGGTACCTTCTCATCTTGTTTCTTTCGGTTTCTTCCATCAGTAGGGACAATTTCTCCAGTTTCTCTATCCAACCGACCAATTAAGGTGCGTCTGGCACGTGATTGTTTCTTTTCTTTGTCCCAGTATGACACGGATTGATAGGCATAGGTGATGCTTGATCGTTTATCTGTTTGATAGACAATTGTCGCCACGCAAGTTCCTCATCGTTATGTATAAACACATAACGATGATCTATAATTAACGCTCCAATAAACGAAAATCTTTAGAAAAAGAGAAATTTTAAATTTCAAGGGATATAATATCAAGTATTAGCGGGCTCAGCTCGTTATTGGCCACCGGGAATCAAGGCTATAAACCTACTAAAAAAGATCAAATTGAAATTAAAAAAGTGTAAAAAGGAGATCAAGAAGAAGAAAGTGATACTATAGCTTCTGCCAGATCCCCGTTTGAGTTTTTAAGAGCTTTTCGGGCCTCTTCTTCTGAAACGCCTGTCTGCTCCATTACCAGTTTTATATCTTCAGCGGGGATTTCCATCTCCTTAGGGACTTCTTTTGCGTCGCCTACAATCTGGTAGGTTTCCGAGCCCTGGACTTTCATGATAGTGACATTTGCGTTCTCTATAACAATGTTAAAGTCCGCAGTCCTTATAATTACTTCCTGAACGTCCTGTAACTCTTTAACATCAATCCCCATTTGTTTCATCATCTGCTTCATTTTAGCCGGGTTCATTCCCCGGCCTCCCACCCCTCCCATTCCTGGAAACATAATTAGCTTCTCCTTTATTTTTGATTTTTTTCTGCTTCTTCAGGTTCGGGTTTCTCATACCTCAGCGCGATTACATTACCTTAATGACATCCGCCACATGTACCGCATCCGCCGGCAGTAGGGTTACGAATAAGGAATCCTTTTCCATTTTCATCTTCAATAAAATCGATGCTACCATTTGAGAAACTTTTTTCAATATCTTGTGTCATAACGAGTTTGATTCCATTACTTTCCATCGTTACGTCATCTTCGTTCTTTTCATCATCAAAGGCAAGTCCATATTGAATTCCACTGCATGCGACCCCGGCAACAAAAATTCTGAGGGCAAGATCAGGTTTTCCTTCCTGCTCAATCAATGTTTTAAGCTCTGAAGCAGCTTTATCTGTTACTTCGATCATTTATATACCTCTTTTTTTGCTTCAAATAACACTAAAGTATTTATTTATTTTTATTTTATCGAGATTCGTCTAGTAAAGCTTAAAGATAATTTCCAAACTTTATATATTCTAGCATCTGAGACATATATATCGTTTGGACACATATAATGTTTATGTAGAACTGGTATTTTATCCCTGAAGAAAGCCTTTCCATAAGAATCTCAGGAAGAGCAAAATACGGATTTCCAGGGGAATTCTATTTTTCTGCTGAATATGTTACTATATTTCATATTTTATATATTTTTCTTCAAAAATACTTCTCTCAATTTTTAATTCATAGAAATTCCGCATCTTCGTCCATAGGCTGTTCCAGAACTTTTGCATTATATGCATTTATCTCTAGGGAGTTGCGCTTTCCTTTCACTTCCCAGACAGGAATGTAAACAAGCTCAATATCGAGTTCCACCTCTTCAGGCCTTGGGCTGAGGCTTCTGACTTCATAAATAATGGCTTGCCCATCCATATTGTTGAAACGCATCTCACGTGTATTTTCCTCTATAATCAAATCAAGAATTATTTTTTGTGCCTGTTTCCTGTCTATATTGGGCCTCTTAACTTCGTATTGTCCCGCTGGAACCCTTGTAGGAACACCAAAACCTTCAATTTTAGTCTCCTCCCTTGATTTATTTAAAGCGTTAAGAAGGCCTTTACCTTCCCCGGCAATACTTAAAACCCTTGATCTGAATTTTTTCTCAACTTCAATCTTATAACTGTATTTCCAGAAAGGCACGAATTTCAAAACTGCATCTTTGGGGTTGCTAACATAGGGTTTTGCAATGATAATTGCCTGATCTTTAGAAACTTTTGGCTCTATTGAATGTATATTAAGCATTTCGTATGAGTCAACTTTAGGAAACTCTGCTTGTTGCTCTGCCTGTTGCTTAACCTGCTCGAATTCGTTTGAGTTTTTCCATTCTTCATAATCCCAAAGCAAAGATCTAGCTTCAGAGGAGGCATTTTCTATTTTTTGTTGCTGTTTTTGAGGAGGCTCAGGCTTTTCGCTAAAGTAAAGTTTCTTTCTAAGCGCCTCTTCTGATTTTCTTTTTTCTGCTGCTTGCAGTTCAAAAGTTGATTTTCTGGATGTATACGATATTTCATTTATTAATTGGGTTTCCGGTCCGGTACAAGGACTTTTAGTTTTCTGCTCCATGTTTATGAGCACAACTCTTCCTATCTGAAGGGCCAGTTCATCCCTGTCCCAGATATGGATTCCAAGTTCAGCTGCGTAATTGATTAAATCTCCGGATGTCTTCTGGGTCATCACATAAATTCCTGTACAACCTTCTATCATCTCAGAAAATACTTTTATTTCATCATAATCTGGTCTTAAAGCATATCTGACATAAGCTTGATGTCCGTTTTTCTCAACAAGAATGTCACACTGGCTGGACTTTGTGACACTATAACCACACGATTTGAAGATATCGACAAGGATTTCTAAAAGGTCTTGCTTCATGATTCTCACACTCTATTAATCCTGCACAACTGAAATAACTTATGTTTATACTAAAGAATTGTGATTATTTTGCAATGGTTATATGTGGATCTTTTCACTCCTAAGCTTCTCATTCTTTTCCAAGCATACAATTATTTAATAAATTAAAACCTAATCAAGTATATGAGTGGGATCAGGCTTGGAGCAGATTCTTTTTCAACTTATGAAGAGGGAATAAAAAAAGAATGGATTATCGGAAACGGGCTTGGAGGATATGCTTCCTCTACAATCATCGGCGCAGCAACGAGAACTTATCATGGACTACTTGTAGCTGCTCCGGAAACTTCTTCCGGAAGGTTTCTTCTACTTTCGTCTCTTGATGAGGAAATCTCCATTAACAAAGAGATCTATAAATTAGCTACCCATAAGTACCCAGGAACAATTTATCCCACAGGCTTCAGTTACCTTTCCAAATTCATACTCGCTCCTATCCCTCTTTGGGTTTACCAAACCGATGTTTTTACTGTGAAGAAGAGGGTCTTTATGATTCATAATAGCAACACTACCTGCATCCTCTATGATATCAGATCACGAAAAGAAGATGCTTTGTTAAAAATATTCCCTCTGGTAAACTTTAGGAACTTTCATTATACTACTCGTTCAAAAGACATCCGCTTTTCTCAGAAAACCGATCCTATGGGAGTACAACTGGAGAGCTCTAATGGGTTCACTTTCTCACTTTCATCAAATCTCAACTACCATTCTGATCCTAAATGGTATTTCAATTTCGAGTATGATGCTGAAAAAAAACGAGGGCTTGCCTTCCAGGAAGACAACTTCAACCTGGGTTATTTTGAGAGCAAGCTCAAAATGGGAACCTCTCGCTTTTTTATAGTAGCTTCAACCGAAGATGTTTCTTCTTTCACTCTCGAGCAAATTGACGAACTCTACACAAGGGAAGTATATCGACAGAATCTTCTTGCTTTCAACTCAAAACTTACAGAATCTTTCGCCCTTAAACTGCTTCAGGCAACTGATTCTTTTATCATAAAAAATCCTTTTCCAGGGGATACTACTGTTATTGCAGGGTATCACTGGTTTTCTGACTGGGGGCGAGATACCATGATTTCTTTACCCGGCTTGCTTTTAATTCCCCATCGCTTTGAAGAGGCAAAACATATTCTTAATAACTTTGCTAAATACTGTCGGAAAGGCTTAATACCAAATGCTTTCCTTACTCTTGGAGGAGAACCAATCTATAACACAGTAGATGCTCCTCTCTGGTTTATTCATGCTATTAGTCGGTATTTCGCATATACAAAGGACTTTATGTTTCTTTCCGAAATCTGGGACACAATAGATGGAATCATAGACAATTACTCAAAAGGCACAGACTTTGGAATCGGTATGGATACCGATTATCTTATTCGTCAGGGACCTCAGCTTACCTGGATGGATGCAAAAGTCGGTGAGTGGGCAGTGACTCCCAGAGCAGGCAAGGCCTGTGAGATAAATGCTCTCTGGTATAATGCCTTGAAAACTGCTTTTAATCTGGGCACTCTTCTCGGTAAAGATGTTTCCTTATATGAAGCTCTAGCAGTTGGAGTAGCTTCAAACTTTGAGAATGTTTTCTGGAATACGGAGAAGAACTGTCTTTTTGATGTGGTATATCAAGATGAGATAGGGAACCAGGTTAAAGACCCTGCTATACGCCCGAATCAGATTTTTGCAATAGGTCTTCCCTATAACATGCTTTCCCCAGAGAAAGAAAAAGCAATTGTAGAAAGAGTTGAAAATGATCTTCTGACCCCATTTGGGCTAAGAACTCTCTCACCTGAAAATCCCCTATATAAAGGATATTATACTGGAGATGCCATAGCCAGAGATACTGCCTATCACAATGGAACTGTCTGGCCCTGGCTCCTTGGGGCTTATGTAACAGCTTACAGGAAGGTTAATAATTATTCTAAAGAAAGTCTTGTGGACATGAGGGCTCTTCTTCAAGGCTTTGAAATGCATCTTAAAACTGCAGGCATCGGTACCATCTCTGAGATTTTTGACGGTAACTATCCTTATTCCCCAAATGGCTGTATTTCTCAGGCCTGGAGTGTTGCGGAAGTCCTCAGGGCATATGTAGAGGAAATACTTGGAATCAAACCTTAAATGGAAATAAAGGAAATACTCATAATCAAACTTTAAATGGAAATAAAGGAAATACTCATAATCAAATCTTAAATAGAAAACCACATCAAATGAACAATAAGTTATTTGGGGAGACATAAATCTTAACGAAGTTTTACAGGAGATGACTTGTATAAAATCGATAATTCTTGCAGGCGGCTCAGGTACGCGGCTCTGGCCTCTCAGTCGGGAAATGTATCCTAAACAATTCTTAAAATTCGGTAAAACATCCCTTTTTCAGGAAACTGTATTTCGTTGTCTTGAAATTTCCGATATATCGGAGATCTTCATTGTAACCAACGAGGCTCAAAAATTTTTTGTTATCGGGCAGATTGAGGAAATTGGACATTCAATTCCTCCTGAAAATGTCTTAATTGAGCCTGAAGCCAGGAATACACTTCCAGCTATCTTTTTTGGAATGAAAGAAATTGAAACTAAATTTGGGAATTCAATAGTGGGAGTGTTTTCCTCTGATCATGTTCTCGATAGAGACGCAATGAAGACAATTTCTTTGGCTGAAAGTCTGACTTCTGATTTCCTTGTTACTTTTGGTGTTGTTCCGACTTTCCCCCATACCGGATATGGCTATATTAAAGCCTTTGAGGTCTGTGGACAGGGCTATAAGGTTTCGGAATTTAGAGAAAAGCCAAATTTCGAAACTGCGGAAAAATACATTAGAGAAGGCTGTCTCTGGAATAGCGGAATG
>JAUPKV010000628.1 GCA_030837265.1 Methanobacteriota archaeon | reverse complement strand
GTTAGCTTATGAATCAGCTTTAGATGGAGTGCTCTGGTACCTGTCAGTAAATAAAGATATTTCGTATGAGGAAACCGTCAAAGGTTTTGAAGAAGTTTTTATCAATTCTTTGTTGATACCTGAAAAATGGAGCAAAAAACCTGAAAAGGAGCAATAAAAATGACTAATGACATGATTGTCAATCAGGAAACATGTTCCAAATGCGGAGCGTGCGCCAGTATCTGTCCGGTTAGGGCCATCAACCATTCGAAAGGTGAATTGCCCTTTCCCAACCCGGATCGAGCTCAAACCTGCGTCCGCTGTGCTCATTGCATGGCTATTTGTCCCAAAGGTTCTATAAGCATCTCAGGTCTTTCTGATAAAGATCTTCTTGATCTGCCCGAGAATATCCCGAATTATCAGGCCTTTTTTGACCTTTTAATAACACGCCGTTCAATAAGGAATTTCAAAGACCAACCTGTTCCCCGGGAGTTCCTTGAGCAAATAGTTCAGGCAATTACGCAGGCACCTATGGGCTTTCCTCCACATAAGACACATGTCACGGTGATCCAAGAACGGTCAACTATCCTTAAGATGCTGCCTACTATTACAAAGATTTATGAAGACATTCTGAAGTGGATGAAAAACCCTGTTATTCGCTTTGCCATAAAAAACCAGACCGACGCTGAGACCTTCTCTTCCATCAAGAACCATCTCCTTCCGTTGATGTCCATTCGCTTGCCGGAGATGAAGAAGACAAACAGTGATGAAATAACCTGGGGGGCACCAGCCTTAATGCTCTTTCATGCCCATAAATCGGCGGAGACCCATACAGTGGATGCCTGTATCGCTCTAACTTATGCCTTTCTGGCTGCCCATTCCCTGGGCCTGGGTGTGACTGTGAGCGGTTTAATTCCACCTGCAGTCAATCATTCCTCCGAACTGCAGGAGATGCTAAAAATTCCTAAGGATCATGAGGTTGTATGTTGCATGATGCTGGGTTACCCGCGATATAAATTCCGAAAGGGCATCAAGCGCCCGTTGGCCAGTGTAAGCTGGATTTAAGACTGGAAAACCGGTCTATTCTCCCTTTTTACTTCATATTTTACTTACTGATTCGCTATTTTTCCATCCACAAGCCTGATAATTTTATCTGCTTTTGAGGCCAGGTCCTCGTTATGAGTAACCACAATAAATGTCTGGTTATACTCATTGTTGAGATGCCGGAGCAGATCATAGATCATGTCACCCGTTTTTGTATCCAGGTTGCCTGTAGGCTCGTCCCCGAGCACGATTGCAGGAGCACAGCTCAATGCTCTTGCTATTGCAACCCTCTGGTTCTGCCCACCTGAAAGTTCATTGGGCCTGTGATCCATCCGGTCTTCAAGCCCTACCTCTTTCAAAAGTTTTTCGGCAGTTTTCATTGCTTCTTTCCTATCATTTCCAGCAATCAAGAGCGGCATCATTACATTTTCCAGGGCTGTGAAATCCGGAAGCAGGTGGTGATACTGGAAAATAAAGCCAAGCATCCTGTTTCTCATCTCGGAACGTGCTTTGTCCGACATTTTTGTTACGTCATTTCCATCTAACAGGAGGGTGCCTGAACTTGGGGTGTCCAGCAGGCCTATCAAATGCATAAGTGTACTTTTGCCCGAACCCGATGGCCCTACGATAGCTACGAATTCCCCTCTCTCTATTCTCAGACTCACATGATCGAGAGCGTGAAATTCCGTCCCGTCTGTGTAGGTTTTTGTCAGGTCTTTAAGCTCGATAATTGGGCTTTCTGCTGTCATGCTTTTCCAACCCTTATTAAATTATTGAGATTTAGATACTATTGGCATTTAGACACCTTTGGAATTAAGATACTTGCTTACTTATTGCTGCTGTTTTCCCTTGAACTATAATGTATTTCAGGCACTTTCTATCGCTTTTACAGGATCAAGTTTTGCAGCTTTTCTTGCAGGGTAGATACCTGAGATTAGATTGATTATTAAAGCAAAGAGAGAGGCATATACAAAATTGAGAGGCTCCAGTTCAAGCGGAAGGGTCTGCAGCCCTAAATACATTTCCGGAGGCACCTGAATTGTATAGTGCTGAAGCATAACAGTTGAAATATATCCGAGCACAGAGCCCAGCAACAGCCCTATAGTCCCGAGGATGACTGACTGAAAAATAAAGATAGCCATTATGCTTCTTTGAGATGCACCCATAGCTTTTAAAATTCCGATTTCACTGGTTCTCTGGGCGACAATCGTGATCAGGGTATTTGCAATCCCGAAACCTGCAATCCCATAGATGAGAGCATAAAAAACATTTACGAAAATCATCTGGGTGTCCAGAAGAGATAAAATTTCGGAATTTGCCTCCTGCCAGCTTACAGCATTAAGTCCGGTTTCTCTCTTTATTGAACTTGAGATATTGTCTGCCTGATACGGGTCTGCAACCCTGATTCCAATAGTGCTTACAACGCCGGGTTTGTTGAAGAAATGCTGTACCGAATCCAGCCTTGCATAAGCCGTAATCTCATCTGCTGAAGTCCCGGTATGAGTCAGCCCTATAACCTCAAATGAGGTAGTTTTCGATCCCGGATAGACGGCGTCCACATGGTCCCCAGGCTGAACCCCAAGGTTTTCCGCAAGCTTGTCCCCAAGGACAATCCCGTATTTTGTGTGAGCAAGAGCAAAGAAATCTCCGTTGACTACATCCTTGTTAACTCTCAAAACCAGATCTTCAGCTTCCGGTTCAATTCCTTGAAGAGAGACTCCTTCAGCCTTATCCCGATATTTAAGGGCTGCCTGACCCAGATATTTAGGGGATACAGCTACAACTCCCTGTTTTTCTGCAATTTTGCTTGAGATATACCTGTACAGGTGAATGGAATCTCCTTCATGCTCAGGATTGATAACAATATGCGGGTTGTTTTCAATGGTTGACTGTATGAGCTCTGTTTGAAAACCAGAAAGCATAGCCATCATTACTGTGATCACAGCAATAGCCAGGGTAACTGCCAGGACGGCAAAAGCAGTTTGCCTTCTTCTGGAAAATACCTGCCTTATAGCGATTTTCAGTTCATACATCCAGATAAACTCCCGAGCATGTTTTATTTAGAGCTTTTAATCGGAGGGAAGTCTCTCAAGTTCCATCCTTATTCACCTGGTACTGATAGCTTTAACCGGGTCCAGTTTTGCTGCCTGCTGTGCAGGATAAATTCCGGCAATCAAATTCAGCAAAAACACAGCAGAAACTATGATCAGGATATCCTCGATGCGGACTACAACCGGAATAGTTGTAATACCTCCATAGAGTTGCGAGGACGCCGGATATTCATACTGTCCCAGGGCCAGGGATATTGCAACTCCGGAAAGCGTACCTGCAAGAGCTCCCAGCAGGCCTAGAATCCCGCTCTGAAGAATAAATACCGTGCGTATACTTGAAACAGTGGCACCCATAGCGCGAAGCATGCCTATCTGGCCAGTTGCCCCGATAACCGAGAGGTTCAGTGTGCTGACAACCCCAAAAGAGGCAATTACTACAATCAGACCAAGGATAATATTGTTAGAGGTACTTTCTATAGCAATGGTACGAAGGATTTCAGGGTTGCTTTCTGTCCATCCCTTTGCTTTATAGCCTGATTTTTTAATATCTGCAGCAACTTCCCTATCCCTGTTGTAGTCTTTCAGCCGGACGGAAATGCCGTTAACCACATCGGAAACATCATAGAACTCTTGAGCAGTATCCAGGGATGTATAGGTAAGGGATTCGTCCAGAGGAGAGCCGGTGTGGAAGATCCCGACCACTTTCATTGAAAGAGGGTTTGCATTGGGAAAAGATACATCAACCGAGTCGCCAATATTTACTCCAAGCTTTTCTGCCAGCTTCGAGCCAATTATTATGGAATTCCTGGATATTTCGATTTCCCTGAAAGTCCCCCGGACCATATCGGCTTCAATAGAGCTGATCTCTTTTTCCTTTTCAGGATGTATGCCTTTTAATTCGGCATTACTGGAATTTGTCCTGAATCTGAAAGATGCTTTTCCGGTAAGAAAAGGAGAAACTGAAGTGACACCCTCAATTTTGCTTATCTCTTCAATAAGGCTCCTGTAGAGGTATATATAGTCCTTACCTTCCTGAGGAGATACAGAAACATGAGGAAGTTTATTTACTGAGGTATCATAAAGCTCCTGCGTGAAACCAACCATAAAAGCCTGGGAAATAGTTAACACCATAACTGCAAGAGCTATAGCGCCCACAGACAGAAGTGTCTGAAACTTTCTTGCCCGAATCTGCCTGATCGCGAAAAAGAGTTCAAAATACATAAACACACATCCCTATTCCTGAGCTTTTGCAAAGTTCCTGAGGTTCATTATTGCTTTTTTTCGTACGTTTCTCTCATTTTGAACCTTTTCAATTCTCATTCTTTCCAATTCTTATTCTTTCCAATTCTTATTCTTTCCAATTCTCATTCTTTCCAATTCTCATTCTTTTCAATTCTCATCCTTTCTTCCTTAAAACGACAGAAATTGCAATAAGCCCTGAAATTAAGGATACAGTAGAAAAACCGGGGGTGCTTTTTCCGCTTGAAGCATTTGTTTCCGATGTAGAATTATTTGCCGCGCTCAAATTCGAATAAGGGGAAAGATTAGACTCGATAATAGTTTCCCTGTGTTCAATTACTTGACCACTGTTGCCTAAAAGCTCTATCTCAAGTTTGTAGACACCTGTCTGGAGCCTTTGTTTCCATGCGACTTCGACTGTTTCATCATCCCCATTCATCAACACAGGAACTTTCTCCCGGATAGAATCCACAGGTTCGGAACTACCTTCGGCGGAATTATCATTCAGATTAAATACTTTAAAATCCAGATTTCCTTCAAAAGGAACCTGGGATCTTCCATAAACAGTTGCGCTTGCTCCGGTTTCGTCTTTGTAAATATCTGTTATTTCCGCATTATCTCTGGCAATAAAAGTCCTGGTTGAAACAAAAGTCTCGTCTTCGGGAGAATAAATCCTGATTTTCACTCTTCCCTGATATTCCCTGTTGTTTTTAAGTAGTGTACCCCATGCTGCGGAAAAATTTTCCGGAACACTTGTGAGGCTCAAACTGTTTGCCTTTGTTGAATAAACTACATCACTACCGTCAACAAGCATGTACTCAATATCAAAAAGCACGGGTTTAACAGGAGAAAGTACAACATTTATCCCTTTGGAGTCCGGAACCAGGTCATCGACGCGAATTTTGGAGACGGAATTATCACCGTAAGCAAAGTTATACTTTGATTCCGAAATCGCCCTTCCATTCTCGATTAAGCTTGCTCGGATGCTATAGGCTCCGCTTTGTGCACTCCTTGAATCCCACGACCCAACTTTTGTAAGCTCAGTATTTGCAGGAAGACTGTCAACCGGAATAACTTTCCTGGCAAGCACTTCTTCATAATTTGCTACCGGCTTAAGCAGAGTAAGCTCAAGGGTCAGGTTTTCATAAGGTTTGTCCGAGTAAAGAGTCACATCAAAGGACTCAAGATTGCTATAAAGTCCGGCAATGTGAGCTGTGCCTGCAACTCCTTCTGGAGAGCTGGCTGCAGCAGAGGCCGGGAGAACCTGTATTAAGAGAATTAGGAAAATAATCGCGGCTTTCATTGTCTGTTTCCCCGATTCTGTGTTAAATGATTGTTTCATTGGAAAAATTCTATTAGATCTAATGCTATAAGTATTTAATAAGGTTTGTGAACAACGTTCACCTAAAAATATGCATAAGTTATTAATAAAGTTTGTGAACAATGTTCACTTAGGAGGTATTTCGTTCTGGCTGATAAAACCTTTCAAGCTGACAAAGTGAGTATCAAACGGAATAAAGAAGCTAAAATCATCTTTATCCAGGATGCCACTCGTATGTTAATCGAGACTAATGGTTATGATAAAGTGACCATTCGGGACATAGCTGAGACTGCCGGTGTGAGTATAGGGTTGATCTACAAGTACTTCCCCGGGGGCAAGTTTGACATCCTCAAGGGATTCAGCCATCGATACATAGACAAGCTATTTATGATTAATCAGCCAGAAACCGTTGATTTTAACAATTTTCCAGGTTACGTGAGGGAAGTCCTCAAGAACATGCAGAAACTCTACAAAGAGTGGAATTCTCTGATTAAAGCAATGATCATGGCTGCGCTTGTGGGCAGTGAAATTGTGGACGAAGTCCAAAAAGTAGATTTCAAAGACTACTTCAAAGCCCAGTCTGAATTCTTCTGCCGTTTCAATGGTGTTGAGATTGGAAGTAAAGACCCTCAGGAAGTCCTTATGCACTGGTGGATAACGGTAAAAAGCATTATCCTCTGCGACATGATCTATCCTTTTCCTCTCAAGAATGAAGAAGATCTGACTGATATGATGGTCAACCTATCTTTGAAGATATGGGATTATCAAAAGGCAAGTTAGCCTTTTGCAACTCAAGTTCCCGAGATTTGATAAAGTAAATTAATCCATCAAAAATAAGATTTTACTTCATTTCATATACATCGTCCCCTTAGAATCTACCGAAGAAACTTATCCTGCTGTAACATTTAAAATTTGCCAAGATATATAACCGGTAAGTATTATCGATTATAGGGCGATAGAAATTCTAAGTTGTCTTGTCTTTGACTTTTAGATCGACACTAAATCGAGATGCCTACACGTACAGTTCTTGTACTGATTCCGGATATTTATTTTAATAGTTACATCTCTTGGTGATCTTTTGTCTCCAAAAAATAACCGTGAAACCTTTATCAGGTCTATTGTAGACCTGCTGAGAAAAGCTGAAATCGAGCTTCCTCCTGATGTTGAAAATGCACTCAGGAAAGCCGAAAGTATAGAAGAAAGCCAGGTTGCAAAATCCCAGCTTCAGGCAATCCTGAAAAATATAGAACTTGCGAGAAAGTACAAAGTTCCCATGTGCCAGGACACCGGTATCATGATTTTTTTTGCTGAGCTTGGGGCGGAATTTCAGTCGTGTTTCGATCTGGAGGCTGCAATCAGGGAAGGAGTCATGCTTGCAACTTCCGAGATTCCTCTGCGCCCGAATGCCGTAGATCCGATGACCAGAAAAAACAGTGGGAACAATACCGGAATCGGGATACCTGATATTCACTGGAAACTCGTTCCAGGGGACCAGCTGAAGATTACGGCTGCCCCAAAAGGGGCAGGTTCTGAAAATATGAGTTCACTGAGGATGTTTAATCCAACGGAGACCGGGAGCATAAAAAAATTCGTACTAGAAACAGTTGTAAACGCAGGTGGTATGCCCTGTCCTCCTTTAACTATAGGTGTGGGGATAGGAGGTTCTTCTGACGCTGCAACCAGGCTTGCAAAAGAAGCTTTGCTAGAGCCGCTCGATACTCCAATGAATGGGCTGGAAAAGGAGATTCTTGAAGCTGTAAATTCTCTCGGGATCGGATGTATGGGATTGGGCGGCAGCACCACAGCTCTTTCAGTGCGCGTGAAAACAGCTTACTGTCATACAGCTTCCCTGCCTGTTGCAGTGAATATCCAGTGCTGGGCGAACAGGCATGCTTCTGTTGTAATTGGTGGGGGGGATGAATAATGGAGTATCACCTGAGAACTCCTTTAAAGAGGGAGGATATAGAAAAGCTGAATGCCG
>JAUPKV010000627.1 GCA_030837265.1 Methanobacteriota archaeon | reverse complement strand
GAATGACCTGCGAAGCCGGTAAATCTTTAGTTTAGCGGTAGTTCACTTAAATGATCAAAAAAATCCCCGGTAGATGATGTAAACATTTATAGTAAGTTATTTAAGCATCTACTGACATTTAACATTCATGACTTCTTTTCCCCCAATCAATGCAGAATCAGGATTATTAATTGCCTTATTGATAGGCTTCCTATTAGTCCTCAGCGGGCATGAGATTGCAGGCTCTCTCTTTATCATCGGCGGAGTAGCATTTAATTATATTGCGATTCTTTTGCTCAAATAAATATAAGAAATTAAGAAAGCTGCACTTCGACTGATAGATCTATCTGTCATAGAAGAATAACTCGTATCGGTAGCTATCGATTTTATAAAAATGAAATTCGATTGGGGATAAAACTTCAGTATCTTCTTATCATTTCTCCTTGCCATTCCGTCTCCGGCCACCCTCCAAAACCTCTCTCTTTATTCAGGTCATCAAGATAATTTATGACCTCATCAGCCGAAAAACCAAGATCTCTAAGCACACATCCTATTACTGTGCCAGTCCTGCCGATACCCCCGACGCAATGGACAACAATACCTTCTCCATCCTCCATTTTTATTCTTATTATATCAGTCACCTGCCTGATAAGTTGCTCTTCCCTTTCAGGATCCTCAGGATCATAACCATGATAAAGGTCCTCTAATTCAGCAGAGAACAGCACTTTAAGAGGAGAGGGATTGTAATAAACCCTTGAATGGCTGAGACAGACTACACTTGAAAAACCAGCATCTCCCATCTTTTCCCAGGGTGTGGACTTCCCCGGCAGAGCCATGCCGGCAAGAAGTGCAGGTTTCTTAAGAACGATGTAAAGGTTCGCCGGAATTTTGATGCCGTCAATTTTTGGCATCTCTTCAGGGCAAATTAAAGAGGGCAACATGGGTAAGAGTATTAGGTTAGATTATATAAATTTCTAATAGTGATTTGGAATGAATAACACCAAAAAATCCCAAAAACAGTTAGAATGCATTCAGAGCTAAAATGAGATTTATTATTGTATTGTGTTGTCCCAAAACAGTATATTGTTTGTCGTCCTGTCCCCGGAAAACCAATTTTTTAATCTGATTCTTAGTACCGTAGCTCTCACCGGCCGCGTAGCGGACGGCTTTTCCAAAATGATAGAAAGAAATTAATTCAGTTCCTGAACTGCAGTACTAAAGATCTGAAGAAGCAACGTCTTCCAGACACTTGTCAACGGGTCTTTTGTCCTCTGCCACAAAGTATTCCATTGCTAAATCTTCGTGGCCCATTCTCCTCAGAATAAGCCTTACCTTTTCGCGGCATTACTCAAGATCCTTAAATGTAGAAGATACAAATATACGGGTCATCTTATCCACCAGTTATCCAGCTAATCATCCCGAAAGTACATTAAAATAGTAGAAGTTAAATCTGAAATGATTTGTTTACTTAAAAATAAAAATTCATATAAGGATCACGTTTGTTTTCATGAATACCTTTTAATATTCCCACTACCGTAATATGCAGATTAAAAACCCTAACCATAATCAGGTGACCTTAACAAATGTACTCCAACCGAATCAATGCATTACCCCCATATCTTTTTGCAGCTATAGACGAAGCTAGGGACGAATTGATTGCGAGGGGGGTGGACGTGATTGACCTTGGCGTGGGAGATCCTGATCTGCCTACACCTCAGCATATTGTCGAGGCTTTGCGGGAGGCTGTATGCGACCCGATGACGCATCACTATCCTTCTTATGCCGGGATGATGGAATTCAGGAAAGCTGCGGCTGAATGGTGTAAAAAGTATAAGGGAATTGAGCTTGACCCTGCGACCGAGGTACTATCACTGATCGGCTCAAAGGAAGCTGTGGCACATGTCCCTATTGCCTTTGTCAATCCCGGGGACGTCGTGCTTTACACGGATCCGGGGTATCCGGTTTATAAAATTGGGACCCTTTTTGCGGACGGGGAACCTTATCCTCTGCCGCTTAAGGCTGAAAATAGTTTCCTGCCGGACCTGGATTCGATTCCTGAGGATGTCTTGAAAAGGGCCAGGATTTTCTTTTTCAATTACCCGAATAATCCAACGGCTGCCACTGCGGATTTTGAGTTCTTCGACAAAGTTGTGGAGTTCTGCAAGAAATACGATATCATAGCAGTGCATGATAATGCTTATTCTCAGATGACATACGACGATTACGAGAGCCCTTCTTTCCTTGCAGCTAAAGGAGCAATGGATATCGGAATTGAACTTTATTCACACTCCAAAACTTACAATATGACTGGCTGGAGGCTCGGATTTGCGGTCGGAAACAAAGATCTTATAAAAGGGCTTGGAAAAGTTAAATCCAACGTTGACTCAGGGGTCTTTGATGCAATTCAGCTCGCAGGTATTGCAGCCCTTCGTTCTTCACAGGCCTGTGTTGAGGAAACAAATAAAGTCTACGAAGAAAGACGCGATGCACTCGTAGAAGGGCTCAAAGCTATGGGCCTTGAAATAAGACCTCCAAAAGCTACATTCTATGTATGGGCCCCTGTTCCGGAGGGGATTAATTCAATCGATTTCGCAAAACTCCTGCTTGAAGAAGCCGGAATCGTTGCGACTCCTGGCGTCGGTTTTGGAGATGCTGGCGAAGGTTATATCAGATTTGCACTCACAAAGCCAGTTGACAGAATTAAAGAAGCTGTAGAGAGGATGAAGAAACTGAAACTCTAATCGGATGCAGCAGCTCCAATTGATCGGCAGTTCAGATTATGGCAAGCTTAAACGATCGAGCTTAGAAAGCTAATTAAAGCTTATAAGCTCAATTCATCTCGAAACCAGGCGGTAAGAGTTCGGAGTGCCGCCAAAAGATCTTATTTTTGACAATTGACCAGACTTTTATTAAAATTAATCCGGAAATAATCAATATGAAATGAATAAATTCGGCAAATTATACAGCTTCTTTTAAACTTTTAAATACAAATCTTAATTATTTCATGCTCCAGCCTCGCTTCGCTCGGAAACAAAAAAGGTCGAAGACAGTATTCTGGCTGCCTGGCTTTCGATACACGATCCAAAATTATGGAAATCCTAAAAGTGTCTCTTTGCAGCCAGCTGCATAAATCCATATCTTTTTGAAGTTAATGTACAGGTGTTTTTAACTGTAAATAGTATAGAAAATGTAAAAAAGAGGCTTCTAATGTTGAGTATTATAAAAAATCAACTGGCAAGCGACAAGATTTCAGTAAGAATTATAACTACCTATAT
>JAUPKV010000626.1 GCA_030837265.1 Methanobacteriota archaeon | reverse complement strand
GGGTATTTTTCTTCGAAGAAAGGTAATACATGTTCAGCACAATCTGCCGCCCAAAGAGCCAGGGCTTTATGATCGTTTCTATTAAAGAAAATCCAAAATTCCTGATGTGTGTTCATATATCTCTTTTTGAGCTCTTCCGAGATCTCCCCATCCAAAGGAAGACAGGAGCAATTCCTGGCATGTTCAATGTGCCATTTGACTCTCTGATCCAAGGTCGGGTTTTTAGGCATTTTATTTTTCAAATGCCATTCAGCGTTTTGAGAACTCTCAAATTCTAAATGTGGAACTTGTTGTCCTGTTTCGTAGGAATGTGATGCAATCTCTGACATATCTGTATTATCTTGACTATGTCACATTTCAATGTATTTATAATACCGATATCTATAAAAAAGGAATTATAGATAAATTACAGATTAGTTGATGAGCTGATCCCAAAACTTCAAAGCATGTTACTAAATCTCAAATTTGGAAATAATCAATCGAGCTTCTGATTAGAAAAATGGTTCTGAAACTCTTATTTATGTGGAAATAAAACTGATTTTGGGATGCGCTCCGTATTAATCTTTGTACTTTGCATATTATCAACTTTCGTGTTAAAATTGTATATTAGATATATATTTCTACTAAAAACCAAGGGCTCACACTCTAATTCTTAGTTTCCACGAGGTTGAGAAAATTCATAAGCTTTAACAGAAAACCTATGCATCAATGAAGGAAAAAAGCAGAAACTTTGTCAGCACAACCATCATTCTTTATCCTCTTTTTAGTTAATTGAAAAAGATGGAGAGTGTCCTCTTTTGTAGGTGAAAATATGGACTTCCTGCTTGAGAGTTACAGGTTTATTCCGGTGACGTTGAAAAATGCATCTTCTAATGAGAGAGAATTTTCCATAAGTTTAAAAACCTGGCCTCCACTTTCAACAATTAACCTGTTGATTTCCGGTTTGACATCTATCTTGGAGTTTACGTAAATTTCCAAAATGTATTCAGCTTTCAATTCAGTTTTTACAACAAACTCCATACTTTGAAGTAATGAAATCATTTCAGAAGAGAGATTGTAGACTCCAACTGTAATAACTCCATTTGACTCAAGGTGACGAATTTTCTCAATTGTATTTTCGGCTACAAGTTTGCCTTTATCCAAAATTCCTACATGAGTGCAAATCTCCTGTATTTCCAGAAGGTTATGGGATGAAAGAAATATCGTGATTCCGGTGTTACTACAGTCATGGAGAATTTGCCGAATTTGCCGGATTCCAACAGGATCAAGGCCATTTGTGGGCTCATCGAGAATCAATATTTTTGGATTATTCAAAAGAGCCTGTGCAATCCCTAGCCGTGTTTTCATACCATGGGAAAAATAGCCTACTCTTTTGAACATCTCATTGCCAAGCCCAACCTGGTCCAACAAAACCCTGGATTGTTCCAGGCTCTCTTTTTTGCTCACGCCTTTTAATCTGCCGTAATAGACCATGTGGCTTAAGGCGGTCCGTTCGTCGTAAAAACCGGAGTCCTGGGGAACCAGGCCCAGAATCTGTTTAATCTTTCCTGATTCGGAAGACAGGTCCATGCCATCAACAAAAATTTGCCCCTGCGTAGGTGTTGAAAGCCCTGACAATAATTTTATTGTAGTCGTTTTTCCGGCACCATTCTGGCCCAAAAAACCGTAGATACTCTCTTTTTCTACATTCAGGGAAAGATTTTCCAGAACAAAGCGAGAGCCGTATTTTTTATACAGATTTTTGGTAGAAATAGCCGCGGTAATTATAAATCCCTCCTTTTAATGGCTACCAAACTCATGGACAAAAAGACCGATATATACAGGAGCATTGAAAATAGGCTTTCAAAAACCTTGAGGTATCCAGCCTCAACAGGGAAACCTGTTATGAAACCTATATTTTTAGCACCGTAAAAGAAGGGGGTGAGATATTTTAGATAGTTGTCATGTCCCTGTAAAAAGAAGAATATCAAAATTCCAAGAAAGATCATAGACATTGTAAATGAAATTTTGTTATTTACGGATAGTGTTGAAATGAATAAAAAAATACTTATGAAGCAGCCCAAATAAAGGCTTGAAAAAATCCAGAACAAAACGATATTTTTGAGCTGAAAGGCATTACCTTCAGAATACTGATATATCAAGCTTATAAGTGCAATTCCAGAGGAAACAGAGATAAATACTAGAAACAAAAAGAAAAACTTTCCTAAAATGAAAGATGATCTATGAACCTTGGAGATAATGTATCTTACCGATCCCGTTTCGATTTCACTGCTTACGATATCAAAAGACGTTATCAAAATAATAAAAGGTCCGATAGACAATACCACTATATACGAAATCAAAGAATATGGAATGCATTCGGAAATTGGAAATAAAAAGGATATGTAAGTACTATAGTGCATTGCTAGGAAACAAAGAAAGACAAAAATTCCACCAAAGAGCCATACATATTTACTTTTTGAACCCTTGAATGTTTCATCTTCCCCAATGATCTGTATTTCCGAGAAATTCATAATCCTTCATCCTCTTTATTCCTACTCAGGTTGGAGGCAACAAATGCCCCGAAAGATCCGACTATTGAATAGAAAAAAACCATAATAAGCAAAAAGCCAACAAGAGCAGATAAAGCTATACCTCCATATTGCAACGCAAGCTTTCCATCGGAAGTAAGCAAAAATACTAAAATCCAGCCAATCAGGTTATACGTAAATATTGAAAAAAAAGCATATTTCTCCGAGCCTTTGCCTATAGTTTTACCAATTAACGTGCCTACAATAACCGCACCTATAATCCCTCCGTATGTTGGATCAAAGTCTAAATAATTACAAAATCCGAATGATACAAGCCCAATTAGTGTCCATATAAGCAATGAATTCCTAGTTTTCATAATATCACATTTCAAAAAATATGCTGGTTTTGAAACCAGCAAGAGATATCTATTAAAAAGTTTTTAGTACACGTCATCCATTCATAGTTTATCCATTACGCATTACTGATGTTTTATGACATTCTCTCCACATAGTTTTTGCCTACGTTTCTATGCATTATTACAGCCTATTCAAGTAGTGCCCAAAATATGGGAAAAAGAGCGAAACTCTATTTCGATATATGTGGAACAATATCAACTATTGGCGAATTACCAATACCCATATTGATGGAGGAAGTCTTTCACATAATTTATCGCGTTGATCAGTTTATTGTACACCCAAGCGGCAAGAGATGAACCCCAACAACTTGCTAGAGATATTGAGATAGTTAAACCTTGTTTTAATTTATTAAATCCTGTTGTGAGTTGATTGTTTCTAAATGCATCAGCACCTTGAGCCAGTACAGTTTCAGCCTGGCCAATTCTACTATCATCAACAAACTGATCCAGCGTCCAAAGTGCTGCAGTCAGTGTATCACAAGCGGTTTCACCTGCAACTCCAACTGCTGATTGTGGTGTTACTTTACCATTGATATCAACAATCATTTTGGTGCTATCTACTGTTTTTGTCATTGGCTCTGCCATCACGGTCGGTGCAAATGCAATACTCACAAGAAGCATTGCCGCAAATATTGCGCCTATTCCTATTTTATTCTTAATCATTATACCACCTATTTATTTCCCATGAGGCAGGATTAGTAAGCCTTAAATATTCTT
>JAUPKV010000060.1 GCA_030837265.1 Methanobacteriota archaeon | reverse complement strand
ACGAGAAAGTTAGAAGACGATACGCAGCAATTGAAGCGATTAAATTAGGGCATGGTGGACAAAAGTATATAAGTAGTGTGTTGGGATGCCATCCTCAAACTGTCATGGCTGGTATTGATGAGATCGTCAACGGTACAGAAATACCGGAAGAAAGGATTCGAAAACCTGGTAGTGGTAGAAAGAAAATCATCGAAACGGTGGGAAATATCGATGACATTTTCTTTGAGATTTTAAAAAACCATACGGCTGGAAGCCCTATGGAGAAAGATCTAAAATGGACAAACCTAAGCCTAGAAGCGATTTCAAAGGCTTTTGAATCAAAGGGAATGAATATAAGTCCCTACGTGGTTAAGCAGCTTTTGAAGAAACATGGTTTTGTAGAGCGAAAAATGCAAAAATCTGTCACAATGAAAGACTGTAAGGATAGGAATGAGCAATTTGAGAGGATTCACGAGCTGATAAATGAGTACTCAACAAGCAAGAATCCGATTATCAGTATGGATGTAAAAAAAAGAATACATAGGCAATTTCTATCGCGAGGGAAAAGTCCTTTGTACTCAACCATTAAAGGTTTATGACCACGATTACAATTCATTTTCAGATGGCGTTGTAATTCCACATGGTATTTACGACTTAAAACGTAACGAAGGATATATCACTTTAGGAACCAGTAAAGATACAAGCGAGTTTAATTGTGACTGCATTAAATACTGGTGGGAAAACCACGGTAAGGAAAATTATCCAGAAACAGATAGCATTTTAAACTTAGCCGATGGCGGTGGAAGCAACTCATGTAGGCATTATATTTTCAAGGAAGACCTGCAAAAGCTAGTTGATGAAATCGGGGTTGAAATCAGAATGGCTCATTATCCATCATATACTTCGAAATACAATCCAATTGAGCATAGGTTATTCTGTCATGTTACGAATGCCTGCAAAGGTGCTGTTTTCAGCAGTATTGATGTGGTCAAAAGCCTTGTTGATAAGACTTCTACATCCACAGGACTCAAAGTGTATTCGACTATTAAGGACAAAATTTTCAAAACGGGAAGAAAAGTAAGTGAGACCTTCAAGGAAAACATGAAAATTGTATTTGATGATTATTTGGGGAAGTGGAATTATAAAGTAATCCCCAAAGTAAAAACCTGAAGTTATTTTTTAGCCATTCCTAAGGTTGTAAACCATATATTGAATTCAGTTCCATTATTATTTTTTAGCTCAATGTGGCCTTCAATCTGATCAACAAGGGCATTAATAAGCTGCAATCCCAGAGTATGGGGGTTTTCGAAATCGATATTTTCTGGGATACCTATTCCATTATCTGCATAAATCAGTTTATAAGTTACATCTTCCTGAGAATTTTTAAGCGAAGTATTAGAAGGAAGGTTGCTTGAGAACTCATTTTCTCTTGATTCTTTATTAAATGCTTCGTTAACCAGCGAGATATAAATTTCTCCATTTGTTCTTGCAGGGAAAGCATATTTAATCGAGTTTGTAAACATTTCATTTATTATGATACCCAGTGAAACTGCAGTATCTACCTCAAGGAAAATATTGCTGACATCAAGGTTTACCTTTATTTCGCAAACATTAGAATTATATGATTTAAGAAGATCTGCTACTAATTTGCAAAGATAGGATGAAAAGTCAATAGTATCAAGTTTTCCGGATTCGTAAAGCTCCTGGTGTATTAGAGACATCGACAAAATGCGGCTTTCACTTTCTTTGAAAGCTTCAACCACTTTTTTGTCACTAAATTTTTCTGCCTGAAGGTCCAGTAAAGAGGACACTATCTGCAAATTATTTTTAATTCTATGGTTTATCTCCTTTTTTCTCATTTGATCAGCTTTAACCTTTTCAGTAATGTCTCTACAAGTTTCCAGAACACCTATTATTTTTCCCTCTTCACTTAGCACCGGGATTGCCTGGATAAACCATACAGTTTCGTTCTTTGTAGTTAATTCCCATGATTTTTTATTGCCTGATTTTAGTAGTTGTTCAAGTTTTGTATATTCGGATAAGGGACAGTTACTATCCTGGATGGATTTGATATTTACTCCCACTACATCTCGAAGGGTCTTTTTCATGCACTCAAGAGCAGTTTTGTTTGCCCAGAGAATGTTTAACTCAGGATTTACGAAAACAACAATTTCGTTCATAGAATCCAGGAGCACTTTTTTTTCTTGCTCCTGTGATTTTAATTCCTGCTCCGCCAGATAAATGTCATTTAACATTCCATTTATTTCTCTTGATAGTCGGTAAAGTTCATCGTTACCTTTTAGAAACAACCTTCTGGATAGATTCTTCTCTGACCTGACTCTTGTAACAAAATTATCAATTTCAACTAACCTGGAAACGAAGATTTTATCCAGCAAAAATTTAATTCCAAACCCGGTTACAAGTCCTATCAGCAAAAGGAACAAATATGTCTGCGTCAGAATTGTTTTACCATTAAAATAGAGATCTCTGGGAAAATCTGCTCTCATAATAAGTGCAGGTTGACCTGTAATATCCCTTAATTCAAAATAACCTGATATTATTTTTTCATCCACGCGTTCGAGTATTATCGCATCCGGGTCATCGTAGAAAATTTTCAATTTCATCTTAAGCTCTGAAGGCATCTCTTTATTGACTCTATGTATTAAAAGGGGATATTTTGCAGCTACTTTTAAAGAATTGGTAAGGGAAGAGTCAAAGTATCTTCCGAATATTACAGTACCCCTTACTGGCCCTTCATTTTTTGTCGTAAGGATAGGGTGGCAGGAGATAAACATTGGATTTTTATCTAGTAAAACAATACCGCTTATTCTATCATTTTCTGATTTTGTAAGAACAGTTCCATTTTCTATTAGTTTAAGAAAATCTACCGGAACCGGCTCTTCCTTTCCAGTATAAAGATCTAGCGCCTTTGCGTAGACTACAGACCCTGTTTTATTTATATATACTATCATATTAATTTTAAGTCCGGTAAAAGTTCCATTTTGGATGTTAGAGTCTATGAACTGCTGATTACCATCTTTAATAAATATATACGAATCATTCCAGCTTGCCCAATCTTGAATTATATTATCAAGATATTCCTGTTCAGTCTTAATATTTTCTTGCACTCTTTCCATATGCTCTAATGTATCAGTGTGTTCTAACTCTAAAAAATTAGAAAGTTGAGCATTATAGGAAAACGTAAACGCGGCTGTAAGGGCGAAAAAAATAAAAATTGTTATTATAAAAACTTTTTTCGTTATTTCGATAAAGATACCCCACAACCACAAATGAAAGTATACCGGAACTTGTTTATTTTAAGAAAATGTGTTAAATGTCAGTTTGGAGTTTAAGTTTTCATAGATGAGACGATCCTTGTTAACACAGTTAATTTTGTTTAATTTCAACCTGATCACATCAATTTGTTGTTATTTTTTTTCAAAGCTTACATCTTAAGGATTAGAATTGCTTTATTTACTAACCCCAGTTCTAGCTAATTTTTAACATATCAGTAATAAAAAATAATTATTGTGCTGCCTCAATTATCTCTCCAGGTTATAATTTAAAAAAATGTATCTATATTAAATGAATTATTCAAAAAAATGTTTGTTATCCAAGAATTTGTCGATGCGTTAAATTAGAATTTCATTAAAAAAAGCATCAAGTTAACTAGATGTAAAATAAATCATTACTTTTTTAAGAATTTTCTAAACATTATCTCATTTAAACGAGAATATAGCAAATTTTAACCATTGAAATATCAACTATTTTTTATGTATTGATTCTTTGTGTATACTATCACGAAAGTAGAGATTATGTAGACTCCGGCCAGCGGACAAATAATTTCTTTCGATGAATTTTTACAGTGCATGTTCCAATCCAGTAAATTGATCTCATCTCGAAGCTGTTGGTTTTCTGCTTTAAAAAATTCGATATCCTCGTTCTGCTTTTCAAGAAGGGTAAATAGATTGCGAAAAGTTGGGGCATACCTTATCCGAAGAGGATACGAAAAAAACTAAAAAACACACTTACCTTCCCAGATTAAACAATGAATTGAGTTTTATAACTAAGCTTCATTTGATTTTAGTTTTACAATTAAATCTTTACAAATTTTATGTAATAAATTTAAAGACAGGATGTAATTTAAAAGCTTCTAAATTTATTTATTATGCAAGATAATGTCTTTAAAAAGCTTAGGAAAGCTTCTTAGTTTTCATAAGATTATGAAAAGACATTTTTTAGGAGAACTAGAAGTTTTGGAACAATGCACTTAAAATTCACTAATTCTCAATTTATGCTATATTGACACTTTTTTCTGTTTTTTAAGTTATTTACAAGAATTAAAAAGCATTATTCACCCCATTTAAGTTTTTATTACAATTTAAATCAAAATTAACATCTAATTTAGAAATATAACCAATTATTGCTCTTTGTTTCTGTAAGTAAGCTTATATTAAAGCCATCCAATTTAAAAAAATCAAGTGAGCAAAATAATTAGTCACTACCGTTCACTTCATCAAAACAATTCATTTAAAAACCCAATATAGGTTGGTAGTATGAAATCAAAACTTCTCACCTTTCTACTGGCCCTTTCGCTTGTTGCAAACGCTTACTTTGTAATCTCTTCTGAAGGAGTGCCTGATTTAGATAAGGGACAGATTGAAGAAATGCTGGCTAGTTTAAATAATCCTCAAAAAGTAAACGAGAACCTTCAAGTACAGACAAACCAGGATAATCAGTCACTTAATTCTCATGATTCCAATCCGGATTCTAACCAGAAAAATGTTTTAGAGCTAGAGAATTACTCTAAAACCTCTCTCCGAGGCTTACAGGGATATGCCATTCTACAGGGTCCGGCTGTCTACCAGTCTGTCCAGTCAGATCCTACAGATCCTTATGGCAGGCAATCGGTCACAGAGGAAGGCACCCTCATTAACATCTCTGCTGAGGTCCAGGAGGGAAAAGGTCGCGTACTGGTCCAGACAACTCCATTGATGGGTGTTGTATTTCAGGATGCAGCAAACACTGCAGTCTCTGTTGCTGAAAACAAAACCGGGAAATCCCTATTAAGCAGCGATATTATTTTCAGCATAGACGCCAAAGATAAGATTCCATCTGTCGATGGTCCCAGTGCAAGTGCTCTCATGACTCTTTTAACGATTTCGGCAATTGATAACAATGTCAAGCTCAATAATAGCATTACTCTCACAGGCACTATTGATAGTGAGGGAAATGTAGGCGCTATTGGTGGAATTCTTGAAAAAGCTCAGGCAGCTAAAGATGGAGGTAAAATGCTTTTCCTTATTCCCAGAGAAAATAGTGAACTTGTCATCTATAAAGATGTGGAAAGAAATTTCCATGGCTTTACTGTCATTGAGAGTGTTCCGAAAACCGTAAGCACTAAAGAATATATAGAGAAGAAGGTAGGAATCCGGACAGAATATGTAGATACGATTGATGACTTGATACAATACGAAAAATGAAGTGTGCTTCAAAATCTCGATATTTTTAGTATTCTATTATAGCTTCAATTTCACGCTCTGCAAGTTTCAGAGCGGCTTTTTTAAAAGACTGGACGTCCTCAAAAATAATCGAATTTTCCCTCCTGAAGAGCTTATCCTTAATTCTTTTTCCCACAATGTCATCATTTCCAGCTGCCAGCCTGAGCACTATAGAGCCGGGAAGGAAACTGGTGTGGCAGATCAGATCGTCAGCGTCGCCATCCGTAATTCCAAATATGGGAATCCCAAGCCTGGAAAGGATATCTCCCGCTATTGCGGTCGTATCATCCCCTACAATAACCGCAAGTTCGGCGCCTACAGACAACTCAAAGACACTCTCTGCAGCATGGTCGACAAGTACGACTTTTCCTTTAACGGGTCCGGAAACCGGACCTGAGATTCGAGGGCATACAATTTGTTTTCGGGTCTGCGGAGTCAAAAAATTATTTCTACGAAGGGCTCCACTCTTTACCCAGGCCTTTTCGAGGTCAATAGGCTCCCTTTTCTCATAATTATGGAGTTTTTCAAGGCCATGTTCCTTTATTTCCCCCCCTCTGATTGCAACAATAAAACCATTTTCTGAAACTATCGTTATTTCGGAAGATAAGGCTTTTCCAATCACGAATCCGTTTATTAAAATATTCTCTCCTGGAAAGACTCCGGCAAGCTTTCGGATAATTCGATTTCTTTGTGTTTTAGGGCATTCTTCCATATATATTGAATTTTGAAGGGGAGGGATTATTTCGGATGTAAGATCTAAAAAATTCGAAAGTTGTTCCTGCGACTTCACGGCTTTTGCATTAAGCGGTATCAATTTACCTTCGGTAGAATTCGGGCTTTCTACCAGGAAGAAAGGTATTGTCTCCGGATCTCGAACACGAGCTGCAACCATTTTGCCAAACGCTTTTCCAGTCTCAATAGTCTTTCCCCTGTTAAGGAGGCATACAAGGTCAGAGGTCTTAAAAAAGCATTCAATACAGGCGCTGGGTTTTAAGTGCTGGCTTATGTCAATCAGATCTTCGAGTCCGGCATCAAGCACAGCTGTCTTTCCCATGGTTCCTCCGAGTTTTGCCTCCACTTTGCCCATGGAAGAGAGCTTTTCAATCACTTTTATGGCTTCTCCCGAATCTATAACTTCGGGTCCGTGAATCACAAGACCTATCTTCATTTCAGTAGTTTTAGACGGAAGTAACATATTAATATGACTTTAATCAGACTTCATAATTACTTTTGGGCTTTAACTTATTTATAATAAGACTTTTAATAAATTACGTCTTGAGCACTAATGATTAATAACCTGCTTATCCAGTATTTAATTCCCTGTAGAATCAGATTAATGGTTCTGCTTTCCGGTAAAATCATCGGATCAGGAGATCAAGAATGGCAAACGTGAAAATAACATGGCTTGGACATGCTGCTTTTTTGCTCGAAGCCGATAAGAAAGTACTCATTGACCCATTTATTTCTTCAAACCCTGTAGCTCCGTGCAGTCCTGAAGAATTGAGCCCTGACATTATTGCGGTCACTCACGGACATGGCGATCACCTAGGCGACACTATAGAAATAGGAGCTAGAACTGGCTGCAGGATCTTTTCAATCCATGAAGTTGCAAACTACATAAAATCAAAAGGTGTCTTTGCAGAAGGCATGAACATGGGTGGAACAGTAAACGTGGAGGACACAACCTTAACCATGACACATGCACTTCATTCTTCCTCTATTGATGCTGCGGACTTTAGTTTCGATGGAGGTAGCCCTGCAGGTTTTGTAATAGGCATTGGAGGGCACACTATTTATCACGCCGGAGATACCGGTGTTTTTGGAGATATGCAGCTTATTGGTGAACTTTACAACCCTGATATAGCTCTTCTTCCCATTGGGGACAGATTTACCATGGGAATAAATGAAGCCTTAAAAGCTGTAGAACTTATCCGGCCCCAAATCGTTGTGCCAATGCACTATAATACTTTTGATGTAATAAGGCAAAACCCAATTGCTTTCAAACAGTTAGTGGAAGCAAAAACTGAAGCGAAGGTTTTTATCCTGAAGCCTGGAGATTCAATTGAGATTTGAATTGATATTTAATGTGCAGAAAGCGCAAGTTTAAATTTTTGAAACTCTAAATATCTTATAATTTAAGTAATAGTAAAAATCTCGGCACGAAAGTGACAATAAAATGAATCGGATCCTATTAGCCTTCGGAAACACAACACTTGAACTGGAAATCCCGGAGAGGAATCTCTCTAGAGTGATTTTGCCTTCAGAACCTGTGATAAAAGAAGAAGCGAGTTTTTTGATTAGAAAAGCTCTTGAAAATCCTATAAAAAGCAAGCGGCTTTCGGAAATAGTAAAACCTGATTCAAGGATTGCAATTGTAGTAAGCGATGTTACAAGGCCAACTCCAACTGCGGAAATCCTGCCTCCCCTGCTTGAAGAACTCTATAAAGGAGGGGCAAAGAAAGAAAATATTACCATTGTTTTCGCTCTTGGGCTTCACCGCCGGCAGACTGAGGAAGAGAGCCAACGTCTTGTGGGGAAAAAGGTTTTCGAAAGCTTAAGTTGTATTCAACATGATAGAGGGAGATGCAGGCATCTAGGTAAAACGAGCTTTGGCACTCCCGTTGAGGTTTTTGAAGATGTAGCCGACTCCGATCTGATTATAAGTACAGGAACACTGGAATTTCATTATTATCCGGGTTATTCAGGGGGAGGGAAGTCTATACTTCCGGGAGTCAGCTCCGAAAAATCTATACTTTCATACCATAGCCTTTATAGCAAGCTTTTTGAAGGTGATCCCCTATCCGGCAGAATCGATAGTCCGGCAAGACAAAACATTGAAGAAGCTGCAAGAATTTTGGGCCTTAAATTTATCCTCAATGTCGTGATCAACAGCAAAAAGGAAATTGTTGCTGCCGTTGCCGGGGATTTTGTCGAAGCCCACAAGAAAGGAGCCGAGATTGTAGACTCCATGTACAAGATCCCTGTAGAACCCGCAGACGCGGTAATAGTATCTTGCAGTGGTTTTCCGAAAGATATTAACCTTTTCCAGGCTACAAAATCTCTTGAAAATGCAATCCCTGCCGTCAAAAAGGGAGGTTCGATAGTTCTTGTAGCAGAATGTAAAGAGGGAATAGGAGATAGTGTCTATGAGCGCTGGACAGGGGAATGCAAAACTCCCGACGAAGCAATAGAGAAATTCCGGGGCTGTTTTGAGTTCGGCGGACATAAATCCGCTATTGTCGGAAGGGCTGCAAAAGAGTTCAACCTTTATCTTGTCTCAAAGCTTCCGGATGCAGAAAGTAGAAAAGCTTTCTTCACACCTGTGAAAAGTATAGAAGAAGCACTTGAAAAAATCCTTTCCGAAAACCCGGAGGCAAAAATCCACGTTATGCCTTATGGAGGATGGACCTTACCAGTACAGAGATAAGAAACCATCTGGGAAGCACTTCACGAAGAAGGAAAAGGAAATTAAATTGCTCCTGAACAAACATACATTTAAAATATGTTTTTAAGTTTCAAGTTCATTTTTATATGTCTTAGCTTATTGTTAAAGCACTTCATTATCAAAACTAAAAAATTGGCATGAACATGAATTCAAAAACAGAAAAGATACTTCTAGGATTTGGAAACACGACGCTTGAGCTGGAAATCCCAGAGAAGAATATCTCAAGTGTAATTCTGCCTTCTGAACCTTTAAAGACAGAAGAAGCGAGTTTTTTAATTAGAAAGGCTCTTGAAAATCCCATAAAAAGCAAGCGGCTTTCGGATCTTGTAACTCCCGACTCAAGGATTGCAATCATAGTTAGCGATGTAACAAGACCGACTCCTACTTCAAAGCTTTTGCCTCCCCTGCTGGAAGAGCTTTATTTGGGAGGGATAAAGAACGAAAACATAATGATCGTCTTTGCGCTTGGACTTCACCGCCATCAGACTGAAGAAGAATCGAAAAAACTGGTTGGAGAGGATATCTATAGCGAGATTCGCTGTATCCAGCATGACGCTGCCAGATGCCAGCGTATAGGCATGACTTCCCGGGGAACTCCTGTTGAAATACTTGAAGAGGCCATGGACGCAGATATCGTAATAGGCACCGGAAGCGTTGAATTCCATTATTACGCAGGATACAGCGGGGGGGCAAAGTCCGTACTTCCTGGAATAAGTTCGAGAGAGACAATAATCACAAATCACAAAATGATGATTGATGAAAATGCTATTTCCGGAAGGGTTGACGGAGCTGTCAGACAGGATATGGAAGAAGCCGCAAAAATATTCGGCCTTGACTTTATCCTGAATGTGGTGCTTAATAGTAAAAAAGAAATAGTTGCTGCCGTTGCCGGAGACTTTATTGAGGCTCACAGGAAGGGAACCGAAATTGTAGATTCCATGTACAAGATACTTGTTGAGCCCTCTGATGCAGTTATTGTCTCTTGTGGCGGCTTTCCAAAAGACGTAAATCTTTTCCAGGCAAACAAAGCTCTTGACAATGCAACCCAGGCAGTAAAAGCAGGAGGTTTTATTGTCCTTGTGGCTGAATGCGCTGAAGGAATAGGAAACCAGGTTTATGAGCGCTGGAATCACGAATGTCGGAGCCCTGACGACGCTATCGAGCGCATAAAGCAGTGTTTCGAGTTCGGAGGGCATAAAAGTGCAATTGTCGGAAAAATTGCAAAAAAATGTAAACTTTACCTGGTATCAAAGCTCCCGGAGGAAGAAACTGAGTCTGCTTTCTTTATTCCAATGCCGGGCTTAAAGGAAGCACTATCTGCAATCCTTTCAGAAAAACCTGATGCAAAGATTCACCTGATGCCTTACGGAGGGCAGACCCTCCCGGTCAAAGCAGACCGATAATTTGATGAAGGAGCCCCTCTCGTAAAGCTTCAGGTCATTGACTTTTAAAACCTGTAAGCTATTGACCCTGATATTTTTAAATCGAGAGGACTCCTTGAAACTCTGTCACTTGTCGAGATCCTGCAGGAATCATAATATTCTCGCCTGTTTTAGCGGTTTTGCTGAAAGATATATTATTCTGTCATTCAGAACTAATGAAAATTGGAATCACTTATAGTGACAAAATGCTTAAATATTTGTTTGGCAATTACATATATAGAAATTGAATTTAATCAATAGGTTAATCCAGAACACCTATATTCTCTAAAAATATAATGAAGATTGACCGTGGAGCAATAACCCGGATGCTATTGACTTATAAAATCAAGCACAATCGGGACTTCTCAGAGGAACTCCGAAAGGCTCGAAAGATTGCTGAACTATGTATCAAACACCGGACTCAACAGAGAGGCCCTAATTCGGCTTCGATACAAAAGTCCGGTCCTCATCCTGTTTATTCTCTTTCTCCTTCGGTTTCGTCTTCATTTTCTACTTTTTCTGAGTTTTCCAATGAGTTTCCAACATCAGAATTTATTTCAACAGGAAATATTAAGCACATAGGCTTGAAATCAACGATCTCAAGCCAGATCATCAGAAAATACTCCCGAAATAAAGATATCAAATCCGCAAAAAATGTCAAACTGGTTATCCCATCCCGAGCAGTCAATGTCAACAGGGATGAGAGAATCCTTGTTATACCCTGCTTGAAACTCCTGCTTAACTATCATTTTTCCAACAATTTCAAAAGAATTTCTCAGATAGAAATCGACTGTAACTATGCTTATGTGGCAGTTGTCTTCCCGGATGAAGAATCCGGAATTCAGGAGCACTACATCGGAGTTGACCGCAATACAAAAGGACATATTGCCGTTGTAGCGGATCCCGAGTCCGGTAAAGTCTGGACGCTAGGGACAATGTGCTACCATACGCACAAGAAATACGAGAGTATAAAAAAGCGGTTCTATAATACGGACAAGTACAAACATACGGACAAGTACAAACAACTAAAAGCCATAGAAAACAGAGAAAAGAATATTATAAAGGATTTAAACCATAAAATTAGCCGAAAAATTGTG
>JAUPKV010000625.1 GCA_030837265.1 Methanobacteriota archaeon | reverse complement strand
GAACCCTCCATTATCCGTTATTATTCTATTTCCATAACGTCAAAATCAGCGGCGCGTTTTTATGCGTCCGCTGGATTTACTTGTTGTGCGGCGTCGCAGACTCATTGAGCAACCTTTTTGCCTGCGCAATTACAGTTCTCGGAAGCTCGATATTCAGAGGTTCTGTCACGCTCTTGAACAATTCGAGACTCCACGTCCACGTTTGATGATAGGCTGCACATAGTGCTCTTGGTTCTGCACTGCTTGTGCATGCCAGATAGCGATTATACGAGTCCTCCGAGATATCCTTTTCGAGCGCGCGTGAAGGTGTCGGCCAGTGGTCTGTTGCCCCTTCGTGGAGTCGAACCAGCTTGAGTAGGTTTTCATGTGCTTTGCTGAGCAAAGCCCAGGCGCGAGCGTACTCTCCCCGATTTAAAAGATTGGCCCCAAAGAGCATCAGGCTGATGAGGTTCAACACAAGCCCTTCCACCAGCGGCGCGCCTTCACGTATCGGGGGATCGCCCACGAGAGCGCTTGCATACCTTGACAACTCTCCTGATCGGTCCAACAAAACAGCCGCCTCAAGCGAGGGAAACCACCCATAGCCTTGCCAAGTGGAAATGACCGGTATGTCCGATTTTCGCATGAAATGGAATTCACCGCGAATGCCGTTTTCAAAAAGTGCGGTGTGGTGGCCGAAGTCGTCCGGAAAGTAAGCAGCAACCGGACTTACGGCATTAAGCCACGAGCGCTGATCGAAATTTTCAAAATGGTCATCCTGGATGAACACTGCGAATTCGATATCAGAGAACTCGTCACCCTCTCCGATAGCAAATGAGCCGAACATCAGCGCCGCGATTATTCGTGCATCCTCATGGCAAGCTTCCTTGAAGCGTTCGATCATTTTCTGCTGAAGCATTGAAACATCCTTTTGTTGAAGCCACTGATTCTGCGGAAAGGTATACGCAGCTTTTGTTTTATTCTTACGCACAACCATTTATTATCAAGTCATTCTGCCCTGATAACACCTTAAAATTAATGTTATCAATGCAAATTTGCACTGATAACGCCTAAAAACACTACTTATCAGGGCAATATATACTTTGATAACACCCTAAATCCACACTTATAATGCTAAAGTATACTATATCCGTTAAAGTATCTCAAATAATGTAGATACTGTCAAATTATTATGCTATATTTTATACATTAGAATCTTATTCCAGCATCATCTTCTGGGGGTTTCTGCTCATTTACTTCCACCATCTTGCAAAGTTGTATCCCCACCAATAGTTAGTTTTGTCTATAACTAACCTTTAACAAAACCTGAAGAACTAAGCCAGTCAAGGCTCTCATAATTTCTTGAAAAAAGTGTTGTTTTTAAATGGTTAGTTTGATAGTTGCAGAAGAAATAAACTAACTTTTAAGGAGATTTCTCATGGGATATACAACTGGTATTGAAAAAGGATCAGACATAACAGTAGAACCTATACGCAAAATAAAAGACATTAAAGCCGTTTCCAAACTTTTAGACTCCAACCCGAGAAACTACCTCTTATGGATTATGGGTATCAATAACGGACTTCGTGCATCAGACTTAGTTAGACTAAAATTTAGTCAGGTTGCAAGTCTTAAAGTTGGCGATGCAGTCAAAATAATAGAGACCAAAACGGGTAAGGAGAACTTTCTTGTCATCAATAAGTCAGTGCATAAGGCTCTACAAAATTATATAGAAAAAGTTGAGCCTGAACCAGATGATTACCTGTTTAAGTCAAGAAAAGGTGGCAGCCATATCTCCAGCCACACTGTGGGCAAACTTATCAGGTCTTGGGCTTCATCCATTAACTTAGATGGTAAATATGGTTCACATACATTAAGGAAGACGTGGGGCTACCATCAAAGAGCTAATCACGGTGCAAGTTTTGAACTTATCTGCAAAAGGTATAACCACTCTTCACCTGCCATCACAATGCGGTATCTTGGCATTGAGGACAAGGAGGTCTGTAAGATGCTTATGAATGAGATTGGTTAGTCCATCTATCGTACTATCTTGCACGGTAGCTCCCGCTGTCCCAAAATAAATATCAAAGATCAGGATCACCTTTTTTCCAATTACGTTGTGCTATTAGCTCCGCAGTTTCATCAACAACATTTATGATCCAAGTCTGCACAACACTTTCTTTACGTCCCAACCCTTCCCAAGCGTTTAAATGCCTGGTGATTGAGAACTGAGTTCCGTTTTCTGTTTTTTTAAAGTTAAATCCCCTGTCCCTAATTCTTGCAGACGATAAATAACTTTCTATTTCCTCGTCACCTTTTATAAGTAGAATATTTTCGTATCCCCTTTCTTGATATAGCCTACCAAAAAGATATTTCAAACGCTCAGGTGGATCACCATCTATCCATTGATCAAAAAAAGTAAAAAATTCATCCTTCATTAATTTAAAATAATGATCAGAACAATAGGTTTTACCTTGCCAAAACATTGAATGAGCAGGCTCATTACATTCTGGAAAAATACAAGTGTCAGACATTTACTTGGTCTCCTTAATTAGATTGTAAATAATGATTAACCCATCTCAGATACGGTGAGCTTTGATTTTTATTACAGTTTGTTTAATTGGAATCTGCAAATAATTCCACTGCAAACCATACTGCCAGCAACCAAATATACTATTAACACCATCAAAAATTGAACCACTTTTGATATTACGCCACTTATTAAAACTCTCGTCAGAGATGACACCTTCATCTTTTAAAACATCAATTGTAAAACTAAGCAACTGTTTTTTTGCCTCTGCTACTGTTGTTTTTTCAACAAAATCCTGCATCATATATTCCTGTAATTTATTCATTTAAGAGAAATCAAACTGAACAAACTAAAATCTCTTGTAATTATAATGGTTTTAAATAATATTGAGTTGTGTTTGAATACAGTTTATATGTCTTTATCCAGTTCAGTTTTAACACTTAAAATACAGGTAGAACAACCCAATGTATAGTATTAAAGAGCTTGCCAAGCGAACAAACTTAGATATCAGTTTTATCAGAAAGTGTAAAAACACGTTCAAACAGATTATAGACCCACATATTCAAAGAGGGGAAAAGAACAAACTACTTTTTACAGATAATGCCCTGATTATCTATGATAGAATAGCTCAGATGAAGAGTGAAGGGCTATCTATTCCTGAGATACAAAAGCAGTTTAAACAAGATTTTAAAACTGTTCAAACAGATATATCTAAAGACGTTCAAGCAACTCAAACTATGGACAAAGAGTTATTAGATAAAATCTTTGAACTACAAAAACAATTGTCCGAAGAACAAGCTAAAAGATATGTAGAATGTAAAGAAAAAGACCAGCATATAGTTGAACTGGAAAACTTATCCACTCATCTTAAAAGTCAACTACTTTATCTCCCAGACGGTAAATCTCCCGAAGAAGTAAAACAGCAGTGGCAGCAGGAACAGTTAGACAAACAGCGTATAGCTTGGATTTTAAAAGAGCTTGAGAGTCTTGAGGGTATATTCTCTGTTGTGAACTATTTTAAGCGTAAAAAACTGTATAAAGAACTTCAAGGTCTGATGACAAAACAATCCCCTGAAAAACCCACCTAAAGAGTAACTTAGCTGCTAACGGTTATTAAGCTGTTGGTCTAGGTCCATTACCATTAATTATAGCGGGTATAATTCCATCAAATGAGATACGGCTTAAACTCTTCTTTGTTTCTCTTGGTGCTGCTGCAATGAGTGAGCCTCTTAATACTGGAGCTTGTTCCACTTCTTTTATTTCATTTTTAATAGCTGCACGTTCAGCCCTCTCCTTTAACACCTGAGCACTTGCTTTACATCCGTTTTCAGCATCCATCTTTAAATATGAAGTTGGCATCTGACGTCTTGATTCAAGAAAAATCCTATACTTTTCATCTTCCGAACTCTTAACTGTTACTGCTTCTGGGTCATACCCCTCAGCCCACCCATTAGTAATTGTTTTTCCCAAGAATGCTTTATAATTTTTCTTAGCGTTTGCATTAGCATAATAAATAGATGATGTAATATATTCAACAGAATGAGTTTTAAGTTCTTGTTCTATTAATTTATTGACCATAGGTGACTGATTTTTCTCAATTACTAGATTGGTTAATTCTTTTGAAAAAACGGCGGACGGCGGAGATGCTGGTTTTGGTAAGGTTGGTTTTTGTGTTGAAAAGTTCGGGTTGTTGTCTGTAGTTTTTTTTATGAAAGTAGTCTCTGTAGGTGGTTTTCTTGCCTTCTCCGAGTCTGCAAAAACATCTGATTTTATTGGAGAAACAGCTAGTATATCAGAGGGTGGCTGTAAATCAGGGTTGCCTCGTTGCGTAAAGCAGGATTCCTGATTTACATGTAAAGCAGGATTGCCACCTTGCATAAAGTAGGATTCCTGATTTACGTAAAGGTCTGTCAGCACTTTTTCCAGAGTCTCAGCATTGATGGTGTAATAGGTAACTCTGTTAATATCAGTCCAATATTCTACCAAGTGATTTGATTTAGGATTAGGTGGATTTTTAGCCGATACTTTAATTGCAATCTTTTTTAAAGCAGTATCAAACTCAGTTCGAGAGAAACCAAGCTCTTCTATCCATGAATCCCCTTCTGTATAAAGTTTGTTACCACATGGCTCTTTAAATTTATAGAACGGTTTCCTACCCATCTTGTCCCACCAATAAAGTATCTGTTGCAGCAGTATGGTAGAAAGAACTGAACCTGTAAATGCTCTCCACTCTGGTCTATAAAGGATGAGTCTCTTGTCGTTGGCAAAAATCTTAAGGACGTCTATTTTAGATTGAGTTGTCATTCTGCACCTCCATTATAGCAAGAGGTGAGTGTGGAGATGGTGTGAAGATCAGTAATTGATACGATGAAGTAGTGGTTCTGGCAGATCGTAGGCTGAGGCATGAATTACGCTCCTGTGGTTGAGAGCGTGGGGTGTGGAGTGAACTACAAAAATGGCATGGATAAAAAAATCATTTACAAGGGTCTATTTATTGATTATATTCTATCCGTAGTATAAATTTTGCGTTTCATCCAGCATCGCACGCTGGTATTGGTTTCAAAAGAGCATCTCACTTGGCGGTGGCGGTGCTCTTCGTGCTTCTGCACCATGCAAAAGCTGAAAGACCATATAAAATTTATTATCTATTGTCAAATTCCTATTCAATCCCGCATCAAATATTTTAATCCACCTTTCACACAGCCCCATCTTATCCTTTCATAAACCAAGCGTTATACATCTGTCTATATCCATCACAAACATCTGAAATAATTAAACAAAATAATATGACTCGATTTTAGCCATTCTGGAGGGCATGATTTTAAGGGGATACAAACATAAAGGGTCGGTGCTGGAAATCAATTGTGGGGCATTATACGAGGTTGTTTTTACAAATTATCCCTAAATACTCTTTCCTAAATGAATTAAACACAATTTGTATTGTTAAAACAGTATGTTTGATGTAGCATAAAAATATGCATGTAATCTCACGTAAAGCGTTACTCGAATTTGCAGAGAAATATCCAGATAGTCAAACTCCTCTGGATGTCTGGTTTCGTATTATGGAAAAGAATCAGTTTGACAGCTTTGATGCACTTCGTAAGGTGTTTCCAAGTGCTGACAAGGTAGGCGAACTTTATGTTTTTAATATAGGTGGCAACAAATACCGCCTGATAACCGCTATTCATTTCAACCGACATAATGTTTATGTTAGACATGTGCTGACTCACTCTGAATATGACAAAGGAAAATGGAAACAATGACAGCATTAGCTATTAAGCCACTTGAAGTTGCATGGGATAGACTCAATACACTTATGCCTGTGTTCCCTATAAGGACTCAGCAGCAATATGATCAGGCTACAGAGATGCTCAACGGTCTTTTAGATATAGTTGGAGATGATGAAAGCCACCCTTTGTATGATTTGTTGGATACGTTAGGGACATTGATTCATGTTTATGAAAAGAACTCCTATCCTGAACCAGATGTAAGTGAACTTGATGTACTTAAATATCTTATGGCTGAACATAATATATCGGATTTACCAGAAATAGGAGATAGCAACTATATTAATGGTATTTTATCAGGGCAGCATCAAATGACAATAGGTGATGTGAAAGCATTATCTCAACGTTTTAATGTATCTGTGACAACCTTTTTAAATTAAATAAATAGTATGTTATGAGCGATAACTCATAACATCAATATTCCCTTCCTTCCCCTTCCAAATCTTGTAATTACACTGTGTAAAGCTCGTTACACTCAATTTTATGAGTGTAACAGGTTTTTACACTCACCCAATCCTGCACATACAAAAAGCCCCTTTAACCCCCATTTTCCTCTTCTTTGTTTCATATAAAAATACACTTTTTGTAATCGTTTTGTAATTACTTTGTAACGAGTAAAAAAAGTGTAATTACACTGTACTTAAAGTGTAAAAAGTGCTTTAAAATAATGTAAAAAAGTGCTTATATAACTACAATCAAATAGTAACCATCCACACATTGAAAGGCAGGAGGGTAGATGGCAGAAGAAACAACAATACCTAATGCAGAACAAGGCAACGACACTACTTTAACAGAGCAACCTGAAAACACTGATGGAGGAGCCATTGATACAACTCTTGAATTGATAGAAGGCACAAGCAATATAATTGTAGTAGCTCCACATGGACATAAGAGCAATGATATACGTACTGGAAAATTAGTGCGT
>JAUPKV010000624.1 GCA_030837265.1 Methanobacteriota archaeon | reverse complement strand
CAATACCTTAGGGTATTATATCGCCTTATCAACCCTGTTTTTCCCGGTGAATATTTTTTCCGATGAATGTTTTTCCCGGTGAATGTTTTTCCCGGTGAATGTTTTTCCCGGTGAATGTTTTTCCCGGTGAATATTTTTACCGGTGGATGTTTTTACCGGTAAGTTATTCATTGGTTTGTTCCCCTTTCCCATAAAGAAATATATCATTTAAATATATTAATTTGACTTGATATATTTTCCTGATTATGTCTACCGCAAAATAGAATTTAGAATTGAATATCCTATATTCCACAGTATTTTTTTTGAAAATCAGATTTGCGCTGGCCCACCCCGCTGCAAACAACGGGTATGTTCGCATCGCAGCTTCAGATTCTAAAAGGAAACAATAACCCTGATGCGATTTAGTTCGAGCAGAAGTTAACAAACAAAAAAACGGAATTGATAAATCGCATTATAAACGGTTCTCGGGGAAGTTTCCCTCCCTGCAAAAAGCTGCGGGGTATTTGACTGAAATAAAAAGAAGAAATGAGGCAATCCTCATTTAACTTTGACAGTTTTCGAAGAAACCAATTTTCCTTGAGCATTATACAAATAAGACGCATCGCCGTTGTTATTCCAAATGAATGAATATTTATTCCAATATAGCGTGCTTCCGGAGTTTTTACCAGTTCCGCTTCTGAGAGTTACCGAAGATTTGGATTTTAACGTATATGAAGAAAAAGTATAGGTGTGCTTCGCACCCACGTCCTTGATTTTCCAACCTTTCAGATTTAATGATGTCTTTCCACCATTTGTAATTTGAACATATTCTTGATACGGTTTTTCACCGGAACCTCCAACATCTAAAGCACTGATATAAGCCGAGCTGGTTGAACCACTTGCCTTATCCGTGGCACCAAGAGCAAAAGGAATGGTACCCAAAACTAAACACATAGCCAAAAAGATAACAACTATTCGATTTTTAGACATCTAATCACCTACAATAAATTACTACCCTAAAACAGCACAACTGTTACAGAGTACATAACTTAACTCTTTCGATTTTATAAAAAAATGAAATTAGAAAAACAATGTCAAAGATGTCTGTAAGAAGTACGAGTCCCCTAATGATCAGAAAGCCTGAGGGAATTTTTCCCTGTCATGCAGGCCATCCGGCTTGGAGCTAAAAAAGGATATATTTATCCAGTTTCTTTGAGGAGTTAACTATTTTTTTCGAATGCGTTTGTAGTGTTGCAAATTTGCTGTAAATTCTCTTTTCAATAACGCGCAGTTTTTATGGTAAAACCTGCGTATATTCTCATTTTTCAGCAAAATTGTTGCAAAGGTGCAGAAACGACCAAACTCTAAAATTTTATTAAATTTAAAACTTATTGAATTTTACAAAGTGAGTATACAATAGTGCATAGAGCGTTTCTCCACAGCTATATATATAAATCATACGGATATTATTTATATCATAAAAAGGAGACCACACCAAAATGCGAGAGTTTACTGTCATTATCGAACAGGATGAAGACGGGATTTACATAGCTTCAGTTCCAGAACTTTCGGGATGTCATACTCAGGCTGAAACACTTGACGAATTAAACAAAAGAATAAAAGAAGCAATTGAACTCTATCTTGAAGTCAAAGCAGACAAAGGGGAAGAAAAGCATCTTGATTTCATTGGGATACAGCAAGTTAAAGTTGAGTTAAATACATAGGTTTTCTAGTAAAATTTGTTTATTTTTGCGGTTTCTTGTTGTTTTACTTTACTATTCCCCATGCAGTCAACTTTTTCTTAATATCCCGTAGCTCATCATCTGAAAACAAAAGTCCCTGGTAATGCCTCATGCTTGTTAAATTGGCCTAGTACCAGCGAAGCTGTCACCACCCGCAAAGTAGGCCAACGCTATATGTTAAAATCTTCAGAAGGCAGCATGTCTACGGTTCTTTCTACTTGTTTTTGTCTTTATTAGTTCTACAAGTTATATATACGCCACAAATTGCTGCAAATGAAGCCAATATCGCACTGATATTAGTAATAATTTGAAGTAAATCTGATGTTCTGTTTTGTGTTGGTGCTTCTGGTGTTTCTCTTGTTACTGTAGTTTTCTCATATTCTCTTACTACTGTAATTCTGTCATATACCTTAGCGCCATCTGGAATTTTATCCATTCCCGGCCAATCGTTATTCTTTGCTCCATTTACGAGAAATGATGTGAATTGTGCTCTAGCGTTATTATCTGCCAGTACGGCTATTATGTCAAATTTTCACAGATATGTGGACAAAATGCACAGATTATACTAAAATATCTTTCTAAATGTTTATATTTTAGATATTGTAATTTAGAATTTACAGAAGATATTATACACTGCCAATGCGTTTTATTCTTTCGATTTATTTAGTATCTTTGTATATTTATGAGGAAGTATTCTGAAAAACTTTCTTCATTTCCGATCTTCTTTACTCCCTGTTTTTCCCCTGAATCTCTTTAGCCTCTCTCTTCAAACATTTTTGCCAGCATTTGTGTTCGAGGAGTTCCTCTATACAGATATTCTTTTATTTGTGTTGATTTTTTTGATTTTTTGATTTTTTTTGACTACGGATTTTTTTTGACTACTTATCCTTTTCCCAGGCTTGTTTTCCCGGAATCAGGCACAGAGGCCAGATTTTTCAGCTTCTTTTTTCCAGGATGCTCTTTTTCATTCTTTCTTTTTCCGAGCAGGAAATGCGGCAAGTGGGAATGTTGACAGATGCAGCCTGAAAAGCTCGGGTTTATAGGGAGAACTTCCTGAACAGGCAGAGTTGTCCACAAGACTGAGCGCCAGCAAATATTAACTGCCCCAGATGCCTTTTTTGGAATTAGCTTTTTTTGTTTTTCGAGATTAACAGTCTTACATTTTATCCATAGAATAGTTCTTTCAAAATTATGACTCGATTACTCAGTTGTGCGTTTGTCATATTATAACGCTAGCGTGAGCATTGTTTATCTTTCTTAAATTTTTATAGTGAAATACAAATCCAGTAACTTTATATAGTTGATTCATATTGTTCCATCAATATATTGTAATGTTAATTAACTAACATTATATGATTATACTCTACAGTTCCCAACCGAAAGAATTACACTTATACGCTCAAAACAAGCTTGAACGGAAGAATATTGCATTAATGGGGTGAGTTTTTTCAATGTCAGGCGTAATTATTTATGTATAAATATAAACCGACATTAAAAAAATTACAATTATGCACTTCTGTGTATTTTAAATTTACACTTTATTACTCACACTATTGTCAGAGTTTCGTGACATTCGAGGCAACATCTGCAAAACTTTCTCCAAAAAAGTTTTGAGAATAAAATTTCGAGAATATAGTTTTCAGAAGAGAGGTCATACAGATGAGTAACGAGCTTAGTATTGGTAAAAGCTCCCAGTACGTAACTAAAAATGGAGAAAACACATACAAGGGGGTCATAGTCCCTCACAATATAACTGTAGTCCTTCCGGTTTTCAATGAGGAAGTTTCAATAGGGAGCGTAGTCCTACAAACAAAAAAATTCGCTGACAGAGTTATTGTTGTGGATGATGCAAGTTCCGATCGTACTGCTGAGGTAGCTGAACTTGCAGGGGCAGAAGTAATTCGTAACACCAAATATAGAGGATTTGAGTTTCCGGTAAAAAAAGGCATTGAATATGCTAAAAATTCTGAATTACTCTTATTTATGGACATCAGCATTTGCCATAATCCTGAACTAATTCCTAAAATACTTGAGCCTATCCAAAAAGAAAGCTTTGATATTGTAATTGGCACCTGTTTTAATAAATCAAATAGATTACAAGAAAATGTATCTTTTTTAAATAACAGACAGGTAGGAAGTGGCCCTGTTGGGTTCTTTGCTTTATCGAATAAATGCTTTGATGTATTCAGTTTTTCGAAAGTTTACACGTCTTCTGTAAATGCTATTCTCTCTTTTGCTGAACATAATAATCTGAAAGCAACACATATTGATATTGAAGAAGAGCACACATTTAGCTTATTTAAAAGGTATAATATTGGGGTTGTCGTGCCCGCATACAATGAGGAAGTTTTGTTAAGTGAGACAATAAAGGGCATCCCAGAATATGTGAGCCGTATTTACATAATAGATGACTGTAGTTCTGATCAGACTCCTGAAGTTATCAAAAGCTTAACGGACCCAAGAATTGTTTCCTTGAGGCATGAAATAAATCAAGGAGCCGGGAAATCCGTTATTGATGGATATAAAATGGCTCTGAAAGACAAAATGGATATAGTTGTCGTAATGGATGGCGACAATCAGATGGACCCATCCCAGATGCCTCGTCTTTTAATGCCCATAATAGAAGGTAAAGCTCATTATACCAAAGGAAATCGGCTTATAACCAGGGAATCTCGGGAAGGTATGAGCACCTGGAGGTTCTTTGGAAATGCTTTACTGTCACTGCTGACTAAAAT
>JAUPKV010000623.1 GCA_030837265.1 Methanobacteriota archaeon | reverse complement strand
TATATATCTCAAATATACTATAATAAATATAAATGAAAGTATAAATGTAACTCTAATGTAATAATTGTTATAGTCCTTACAGTCTGAGACTCTCATAATTAAACCACCGAAAATGATAGTAATTGTTAAATAATACTAAATATTATTTAGTAATGGGTATCATGTATATCTAAATAATCTGTTTTCACAGGTAATTTGGCTGGATAGCAATGAAGTCCACAGAACAAGCTGACATGAAATATACAAATCAGAGAGTCGAAATCCTTGATTTCCTGAGAGAACATACGGGTCATCCCACTGTAGACGAAGTTTACGATGGAGTTAGGAAAAAGCTGACTCGCATAAGCAAGGCTACCGTATATAAAAACCTTAAATTCCTTACGGAGAAAGGGTTACTGGAGGAGGTAAATGTAAAAGGAGTCTCAAGATTTGAAGCGAATTTCATTCCACATCACCATCTAATCTGCCGGGAGTGTGGCAGGATGGAAGATTTTAATTCCGAACAATTGTTGGATTACTCGATGAAGATAGCTGAAGAAATAGAAGGATTTACTATTGTTTCCACTAGCACTAACTTCTATGGTATTTGTAAGGATTGTAAAGGGTGTAAGGAGGAAACATAACTTGCAGAACATCAAGGGGAACTGTGTGTCACCCAGGTGACACTGGTACATCCTTCACAGATTCTCACTGATGAAATTGAGTTCGAAGATAATCTGCAAGCTATGACGGTAAACATCTGCTTGCTTCAGTTCAAATATAATCTTATATAGTAAGTAATAAAACGAGGGATATTAGTGGTTGATTTGCTTTTATTAAGCCTAAGCCGACTTCAGTTTGCCATAACAGTTGCCTTCCATTTCCTATTCGTGCCACTAACACTGGGACTTGGACTATTAGTGGCAGTCATGGAAACAATATATTACAAGAACAAAGATGAAATCTGGAGAAAGATGGCCGACTTCTGGGGCAGGATTTTCAAAATAAACTTTGGAATAGGTCTGGTAACAGGTCTTGCAATGACTTTCCAGTTCGGTACTAACTGGGGTTCCTATGCGGAATTCATGGGAGATGTCTTTGGACCGCCTTTAGCAGTGGAAGCATTATTGGCTTTTTTCCTTGAAGGTACTTTCTTTGGCGCATGGATATTCCTGGATCGTAATCGTCAGAAATTAAAGGCATTTTCCATGTGGATGGTCGCTCTGGGCACTTACATATCTTCATTATGGATTATCACTGCTAACGGTTTTATGCAGAATCCCGTAGGCTATGAAATGGCGGCTGATGGGAGCAAAGTAGTTATGACAGATTTCTTTGCTCTACTCACAAACAGCTATGTGTGGTACATGCTAATACACACTCTACTTTCAGCTTACCTTTTGACCGCATTCGTGATCATGGGAATCTGTGCATATCATTTCCTTAAAAGGAATAACAATGAAGTTTTCAAGAAGTCCTTTAGCATAGCAGTTACCATCGCACTTGCTACTGCAGTTATGCTTCCGGTTCTAGGTCACGGTTACGCTCAATATGTTGCTGCGCTACAGCCTGCAAAGGGAGCGGCAATGGATGGGATCTGGGAAACAGGTTCCTCAGTGCCCATGTATCTAATACAGGTACCTGATTCAAGCACTGGTTCCAATAGTGTTCAGCTGCTGGGAATTCCGGGTCTGGCAAGTTTCCTGTATACTGGAAGTTTCAGCGGACAGATAACCGGACTTAACCAGCTACCTCAGGATATCTTACCTCCCGTGGACTTGGTATTCTGGAGCTTCAGGCTAATGACAATTCTTGGGTCCCTGTTCATCATAGAGGCTCTCATAGGCTCATATCTCCAAAAGTCAGGAAAGCTGTATACATCGGATAAGTATCTGAAGCTATTGATGTGGTCAATTCCCCTCCCATATATAGCCATCACTGCTGGTTGGAATGTAGCCGAGATCGGAAGGCAGCCATGGCTGGTATATGGCCTGCTAAAGACAGCAAATGGTTTATCCTCGGTTCCCTCATCAGATGTACTGTTAAGTATTGTCCTTATAAGTGCATTCTATCTGATCCTGATTGTCTTTGAGATATACCTCATAAAGAAAACCGTAGTCAATGCGACAGGAGTTGAGTGAAAATGTTCGATTTCCTTACTCATGATATGCTAGCGGTTATCTGGTTCTTCCTGTGGTGTGTAATCTGGGGAGTTTACTTCATGGTAGACTCATTTGCCCTCGGAGTAGGTCTTCTGTCTCCCTTTATTGCCACTGATGATGTGCAGGGAATGCAAATAAAAAGATCTGTGGGTCCTTTCTGGGGCGGCAATGAAGTTTGGCTAATCCTGGCGGCAGGTGGAACATTTGCTGCATTCCCACTGGTATTTTCGAAGATGTTTACTTTCCTGTATCTACCAATGATGCTGCTGCTCATCGGCCTGGTCGCCAGGGGCATTTCCATAGAATACCTCCATAAAGACGACAATCCACTGATTCAGAAGGTTCTTACCTGGGGATGGTTCGTCGGAAGCCTGCTGATCTCCCTGGTCCTTGGAGTTGCATTTGCGAACTTCTTCAAGGGTCTTGAAATCGCTTCAGGAAGAGTGTATGAAGGTACCCTTCTCGGACTTTTCGGCCCCTATGCATTGATAGGAGGCGTCCTATTCGTGCTTATGAGTGTTACTTCAGGCGCGCTCTGGATAAATATCAAGACCGAAGGTGCCATATCTACAAAAGCAGGGGACCTGGCAAAGAAGAGTACTCTTATTGTTCTTGTACTTGCTCTGGTCTATCTGGCCTATTCCTTTGTGGGAATAGAAGGTTTTACAGGTAACTATTCAGTCATGCCAGCTCTTTATTTATTGCCAGTTCTTGCGATAGTGGCAGCTGTCCTTTCGGTGTTCTTCACAAAAAAGGAAAGGGGGTTCCCGGCCTTTTGCAGCAATCTCCTGGCGTTTCTTTTCATTGTTCAGAGCGGTCTTGCAAGTATCTATCCTTATATGCTTAAGTCCTCTGTCTCTCCTGAATACGGAATAGATATTTTTGAGGCGGCATCAAGCCACCTGACACTGAGTATTATGTTGGGGGGAGCATTGGTATTCGTGCCCATTGTCATAATTTACCAGCTGTGGGTATATACTCTGTTCAAGGAAAAAATAAAAGAAACCGAACAGGTCGATTACTGACCTGTTCTTTTTTGTCTTTTCCCATAAAAAAGAAACTAATCAGCAAAACCAAAATTATGAATACCTATTTCTTTCTCTCATTTAAATACATGAGAGAATTGGGCTCATTTTTTCCGAATAATTGCTAAATTGCGAAATTGCGAAATATCTTACATTTATATTTTATCTTTTTTATTCCTTTATTTATTCTAGGAATCAATCACATATTGGATCGAAGTTATTTATCTTGAGTCAAATAGAACAGAAGCAGTATATAAAGCGTCCATCAGTAGAAATCATAAGGATCAGACATTCATTTATTTATATATATTATATTATTATAATCTTAATTATATTCATGCCAATTATATAAAAACTCGAAATCTTAAACGTAAAACGAAATGTAGAACTTATTTATTAAAATAATTGTCATGAATTAAAAACCAACTTGGAGTTGACGAAGGATTTGGTCAAATAATAGCATTCTGATCTTAAAACCTTAGCTTCTCCAATATATAAAATAAGTCTAGAGAATAATTATAAAAAATATTAAAATATAATTTAATGGAGGAAAATATATGGGAGACGGATTATTTGGATTTGGATTTTTTGACGGATGCAGAGCTCGCAAGCTTCTAAGATGGGGCTGGGGTGGCTGCGGCGACGACTTTGGCTTCTGGTAATTTAGGAGCTAAATATAAGAGTGAAACAATCTTAGGATAATGAATTAACCTACATATCCACAAGATTATTTCAATAAAAACTCAATCAATAAAAAAGAAGTTAATGCCATCTCATTAGCTTCTTTTTAAAAAAACGATGAAATCTCTGGTCACATATTTCTTTTTTTTTCATGAGTTTTTATAACCTGAATAAACTACTATTTTTAAGCAGCATGGTTCCACGAATACTTCGCAGGGAAACTATCAATAAAATTATTATTTTAGTAACTTCTTTAAATTATAGAGATATATAATTTTCAAGTAACTATTAAATTGGGGTTTAAGCGAAATGCCTTTTGAAACCAAAGTAATTGAGATCATCCAGAGAACACCTGACGTTATGAGCATAAGATTTGAAAAGCCTCAGGGATTCAGTTATCGTGCAGGACAGTATGTAATAGTAACTTTAGTAGTAACTCCAGACAATAGCCCTGACCGAATGAAGAAACCCTTTACGCTATCCAGCAGTCCTACTGAAGACTTCCTTGAGATTTCCAAAAAACTAACCGGGCATCCCTTTTCAAATGCTTTAGCAGCCTTGAGGCCAGGTGATAAGTTTTCCATAAATGGACCATTTGGCGAGTTCACCTTTCAGGGTGAATGTGATAATGTAGGTATGCTCTCCGGAGGCATTGGTATAACTCCACTGCGGAGCATGATCAAATATTCAATCGATAAGCAATTGGGTGCTAATATAATACTGCTTTATTCAAACCGCGATGAGAACGATATAGTCTTCCGGGATGAATTGGAGAAAGTAAAAAAAGAGAATCCTAACATACAGGTAATTGAAACAATAACGAGGCCAGGGCCGGACTGGAAAGGACTAACCGGGAGGATTAATGCAGAAATGATCAAAAAATTTATTCCGGATTACAGGGAACGCATTTTTTTTACTTGCGGCCCTATGAAGATGGTGGAATCAATGATCTCTCTACTTAAAGAGATGGAAATCCCGGGGGGGCAAATAAAAAAAGAAAATTTCCCCGGAGATTTCTAATTCGCGATCAAGGCCCAGCAAGACAGGGATTTAACTCTTATGCAGGTTAAGAGAAAGTTTATGAAAATGTATTTCTCATCGCAGCGTACTTTATGATCTATGAGATCCACGGTCATTGAAGTGCATGACAAGTCTGCCGGTATCTATGATAATATGAGCGTGCTGGTAGAGAATCACGCGCATGAAGTGCTGTTTGGACTGGCTTATGAGTATTTGTCCTCAGGGGATACTGTCCTTGATATCGGTATCGGTACAGGGCTCAGCTCTTACATGTTCCACAAGGCCGGCCTAAGGGTATATGGGATCGACGGCTCGAAAAAAATGCTCGATATCTGCAGGAAAAAAGGGTTTGCTTCGGAGCTATGCTTATGCGATCTGACAACCGAAAGATGGCCCTACGAGAATGAGCGATTCACAAACGCAATAGCTTGCGGCATATTCCACTTTTTTAATGAACTTGACGTTTTCTTTAAAGAGACAAACCGTGTAGTGGAAAAAGGCGGAACCTTCAGTTTTACAGTCATGGTATCGGAAGAAGCCCTTTTGCAGTACACCGATATTGGCTCAGGCGTCTCTATATATTATCATGATGACTTAAGGATAAATGAGTTATTGAATAAATACGGCTTCAATATGTTAAAGCACGTTACGTTTTTCGTATATAAATCACCGGAAAAAAAGGAAAAATCGATATTTAGAGGGTATCTTTCACAAAAGGTCTGATTATGAATTCAGTGTGTAATCTATTTCATTAAATACGAATAGAGAAAT
>JAUPKV010000059.1 GCA_030837265.1 Methanobacteriota archaeon | reverse complement strand
GCCTCCTTAGTAATAACCACTACATCAATGTTTTCTCCAGATGCTGAATCTCTTTTAGCCGCAGTATGGATTGCACGGATAGCAAGGTCCAGACCTTCTTTTACAGTCATGTCTGGACGATACTGATCTTCAAGCACACCATATGCCATTGGAGAGCCGGATCCAGTAGACGAGATTTTCATTTCTTCTATGCTTCCTCCGAGAGGATCCAGTGAGTAAATGCCAGGCCCGTTTTTATCAACTCCTCCTATAAGGAGCTGAACCATCATAGGATAGTAACGGTTTGCGTTTAAAAAGTTTGACATCAAAGTTGCAATCCCTCTGATTGTCATGGACTCATTCCTGCGCATTTTGTAAAGCTGTGACTCTACATTTACGAGCCTCACAAGCTGCTGGGCGTCTCCTACCGAACCGGCGATGGTCATTGCTACACGATCATCGATCTTGTAAACTTTCTTCGCGGTTTTACTTGCAATGAAATTTCCCATTGTGGCTCTCTGTTCGCTTGCGAGCACGATGCCGTCGGTACAAACCACTCCTACGGTAGTTGTGCCCTTTAGATATTTGTCATTATCCATAAACATACCCTCATAATAAGTTGAAAATGAGAAAATGTTGCTAAAAAAATGTTTTAGTGAGGTGAATATTATTTAGCTTAAGGTAAACGTTTTAACTTAAATCGCAGGATTTAGCAATCCACTATCTCATTATTAATATCGCTATATATAAGTTTTCCTTCTCTATTTTAGTTAATAAGTCTTTGTTTAATCAGAAGAAAATTAGGAAATGAATTGTTTTTCGTTTTCCTTCGTTGAATGCTCATCTTTTCTTTAAGCAGAGTCTGCAGTGTTGTAAGAAAGTTCCTCTATCTCGTCAGCCAGACTCTTTATCCTTAGAATAACCTGTTCTGATACTTCTTTCTTACGCATGAGTGCAATTCTTTCATCTATAGTAATCCTTTTTATACCTTTGACAAGATTGTCTGCATGGGAAACGATTTTTTCTTCAAGGCTAAGTGGGAAATAATCATCCTCGGGAATACCCAATTGTCTTGCTTCTTCTTTTGAGATTCCCGCTCCAATGTGCTTTTTTATTATTTCGGAAACCTCTGACTCTACTCCTCTGGATTTAGCTAGTCTGAAACCTTCTATAGCATGAGTTATCTCATGAGTGCGACATCTCCCTATATCATGCAGAATAGCTCCTGTTTCTATCAGTTCAAAGTTCACTTCATGCCCTGCTGCCTTTATATTAACTGCAATCTCAATTGCCAGAGATGCAACTTCCTTGCAGTGCTCGATAACATTAGGAGCACAGCCTGATTCTTCCAGCAACATTAAAGCTTCAGTCCGGGTGGTCAAAAAGACACCTTAGGCAGAATTGAGTGCATTTACTCGTTTTTTCAGGACATCTACAAACCGGGAGTTATCATAGTATACCAGGTCTTCTCCACACATGGGGCAGAGAAATTCTGTTTCCGTGGCTTCGTTAAAGAGAAGGCGGACGCAGCCCTGAGGGCAAACATAGAAAACATTGTTTTCTTCAAATTCTAGACGAGTTTTCAGGTTCCGAAGCAGCTTTTTCTTTTCCCTCATTAGCTGGTGCTCTATATCGGAAAAATCAAGGTGCCAGAGATATGTCAACCATCCGCTGTTAGAATCTCTCTCCCTTCGGCAGATTGCAAATTTATTTTCATATAGAATAAAGAGGGTCCTTCTTACAGTGTTAAGCAGAATTCCACTCTTTGCTGCAATCTCTTCATCCGTAACTTCGCCTTCAGGCATTTCTTCTATCATTTTGAGCCCTTCTTCCCCTATAAGGCTCAGGAGATATCCTCTAATTACCTTATCGTTTAACTCGACCACGTCTTCACCTCAAATCCCATATATGAATTGCACATACCACGGTATTAAAGTTTACATTACACTTTGCCTGGTTAATTGTAACCACGAAATGCATTTTGGCAGACTGAATGCTGTATTTTTTGTAGAGTTTAGTTACTCCCTATATTCATTTTATACTCAATAAAATTATTTATTCTATTCGCTCCACTTTCAAGGGACAGAAGTGCATCTTCTCTAGTAGAGGTGCACGAAAACAAAGAAGTAAGAGGCCAGTCAGGCTCTATTTTCATTCCCTTCGAAGGGATGTCTGCGCCCTTTTCTCTAAGAATGACATCCATGAGCTTTTCGTCTATAAAAAGTTCTCGATCCGAATAGATTATCCCTCTTGCAGCAAAGCAATTTGCCTTGGGTTTGGATGGCAATTTGTCTCTGAAGCAGCCAGCATGGGCTTCAAATAGGTTAATATTCATTGCTTTCTCAACAGTATCAAGGCTACCCTGGAACCTGGGATTTATTTCAAGTACTATAGGACCGTTTTCCGTAACAAGAAAGTCCACTCCGTTTGAGCCGAGGAGCTTAAAATCAAGTACCAGTTCTTCTGCAAGGCTTTCCATCTCATCTGCCTGCTTGTTCCTGAAAGGAGTTATATTCCCGCAGTAAGCAAACGGAAGTCGGGAGAGCCAGGGTATTCCAATTAACTGCTCATTCACAGCCACTGAGAGGGCTTCGTTCTTCGTGGAAAGTAAAGAGACGCTTGAGGGAGTACCCTCCAGGAAATCCTGAATAACGACCAGTTCTTCTACAAAGTCTTTACCCAGCCTATTTTGATCCAGCCTGAAAAAGCCTTCAAGAACAGACATAAGCTCCTGTTTGTTTCTAGCAATCCGGTTAAAAATCCCTCCACCTCCTGAGACAGGTTTTACAATTACCGGATACTCAATAGCTTCTATTTCATCTGGAGAATAACAGTTCGGATGTGCTATCCCCAGGGCTTCAAGTCTTTTTGAGAGGTACTTTTTGTTTGAAGCCTTCCGTACGTTATCCGGACTACTGGCCAGTACAGTGCAGGAAAAGCAACTATAATCAAGCATTTCCATGCCCGAACCCAGGACAATGGCATCAAATTCTATCCCAAAGGCATCTGTTTGAGCTTTTATCTTCGAGGTTTCCAGTTCACGCAGTTCCTGTGCTGTCCTGCACTCCAGAAGAGAAGAAGCATATGCACACTCTTGAAGGTCAAGGTCACGGAAAGCATCGATAGAACATACTTTATAGCCCGCTCTACGAGCTGAGCAGACAATGTTTCGGGTATCAAATCCAATTACAAGGATATTCTGCATGTTTCCTCGATTTTCTGCACTTTTCTGGAACTTCTTATTTTACCTTCGGATTCTCTGTACTTGCAAGCGCAAAGATTCCGTAAGCCGTTTTCAGGACAGGGATTTCACTTCCTGCATTTGCATTAAAGGACACAGGTTTCTTTATAGCTACAGTCTCATAGGTTTCAGGATCAAGAACAAGAATTGCGTGTTCTTCTATTGAAACCAGTACCGTAAGAGCTGCATCTGCTATATTTGCTATTTTTTCCGCCCCTTTTAAGTCTTCCGGAGTTGAAATATATCTCGAGCCGTCTTCAAGTGAGATGCCATTAACTTTTTTTCCTGAACTCCTTATCTGAATAACCCTTCCTCTGAACCGGATTACATCTCCTGACCTGAACTCGGGAAGGCGCACGGCAAAAGTGATTCTATAAAGGTTTTTTCCATCCTTCATTCCCACAAGTTTAGGGGATTCGGAGAAGTTTCCTCCCAGCTTGGAGATGAGCAAACGGCAGACCTGCCTGCTAGCATTCATAGAGCCCATGTAAAGGTCGATACCTTCCTTCTGTTCCTGGGCATAACTTATAAATGCTAGACGGTCACCTTTTTTTCTCATATTCTCCATTGTTTCCCTGGCAATTGCCGAACAGTGCTTTTTTTCCTCTTCTGTGGGGAACCTGCCTGCTGCCCTGATTTGGATTATCGCTTCGAAGTATCCTCCTGACTCCCTGCTGCACATATCACAGGCGGTTCGCTGGATCCTTACTTCAGTCTCCGCTTCCGCATGGGTCGTCTCTCCTCTAACAGCTGCATCAACCTCAGCCCTTACTACATATATATGAGGAGTAACTTCCCTGGGTGCGAGATGTACTTCCACATCTACTGCCTCGCTGTGAATGAAAAGGGAGTTATTCACGGCTTTTAGTATGGTGTCTTCGAGATTTCCGAAATCTTCCCATTTACTTTTATGAAAATATGCTCCACAACCGGAACATAGCCTCACATGCAGGACAAGGGGAAGCTCGAAGAGTTTAAAATTTTCGAAAAAACAGTCCTTACAGACTGAATCAAAGAATTTATCGCATTGTCTGCCGCATTTTGGACATGTAATGGAGTTCATCTGTAATCCTTACTGATAATTTTTCTTGAAGTAGTAAACGTATAAGCATTGTAAGCTTCTGAAGCGTTAATAGTAGGTGTAGTAAGCTTTAAAACATTTCAGAGTTTGGTTCGAATGTAGCCTGTAAGAGTTCACCTGTTAAGTATGCTTAAGCTATTTAAGAGTAGCTGGAGTGCCGATTTTACCAATAAATACAAACTCCCCGGATTCTTTGGATGTAAAACCAGCAAAATAGTATGCCGTTAAAGTGGATCTCAAAACATATAGTCAGTGCCTCAAAATTAGTATTCGTCTTATATAAATATTTGTATTCTTATTATATATCAAGTGTTATTTAACTCTCAATTCATGGGACGTTTAAAATATACAAATAACAAAAATCGAGCTCCTGAAAGTTCTAGTTTCTTTAATAGCCAAAACTAACTCGATAAAAAGATTAAATCCTGCGTTAAAAAAGAAAAAGGAACCCACGTCATAAAGACGTGGATCTTATTTTACTTAAAATTCATTACTTATTTCTTTGGTGGCCAGTTCTTTTCAAACCAGCCTGGGAGCCTTCCTGAGTCCATTGGGCCTACAAGTACCTTTGCACCGAGTTTGTCCTCAAGGTCACCCTGCAGACGAGCAGCAAGACCGGGGATAATTACGGCGTTGTGGGTAACATCCTTGTGGATGTCAAAGCCTGACTTCTCAAAGGAATCCTTTACTTTATCAGCGCTCAACTGACCGCCGGCTGCGGCTGCTTCCACACCGATACCGTCGGTGTCAACTGCAAGAAGCCAGCAGTTTACGCCATTTGAGG
>JAUPKV010000622.1 GCA_030837265.1 Methanobacteriota archaeon | reverse complement strand
TAAAAATCTTTTTTTCCCCTCTTCTGCATTCAAGCTCTTCTTGCAGAAATCCTTAGCTGTGCAGATAGATTCAATTTTGCTCCTCAAATTTGAAAGAGCCTCTCCAGACACAAGGCTTTCTTTTGCAGTATATATTATCTCGATTCCCAATTTGTTGCTCACTTTCTCGCAGATTTCCCTGTACGCCCCTTCGACGTGAGCAAGCACGGCATTATATCTATGTTTTGAAAGATAAGCCTCAAGACAGCTTGAAACCCAGGCCTTCTCTTCTTCATCCCAGTGTCCAGTGACTGCTGTATCGTAGTGAGCTGCCGGGTATGTTAGTTCCAGTTCTCTGGGCACTACTCCGAGAGGCGAAGTTAAGATCACTTCATGCACGAATTTCCGATATTTTCCCAGGCTCAGAATATATTTCTGGTGTGACTGAGATGTAGAATAAGGTTTTCTGGCTGCACACGGAAGTATCAGGAGGATATCCAGCTCAGGAGGTGTATATCTTTCCCGTATGCGCTGTGCAAAGCGCACTATTTCTATTCGGGATAAGGCTTCGGAAGTATCTGCAAGAAGCTGGTTTTTCCTGAAGGCTGGAACTCGTTCCTCTAGATATGAATATTCAAAATCCCCGAGGCGGAGCAGGGCCGTGAGCCAGGGTCTAACCCTGCATTGACCCTCAACATATTCCCTTAATGTCTCAGCCCGTATTTTCTCCCGAACAAGGGAAAGTTCTGCTTCAAGGGCATCCCTGTTATGGGATTTAAGGAAATTTGCTCTCTCAATTTTTGAAAGTGCCCTGAGCTCCGCGGGACTGGATAAGGCGCACACTCTGCATCTGCAAGGAAACTCAGTCAAAGAGTCAAGGTAGAAACTGCCTGCAGATGTCAAATATATGTCAGAATAGGCTGCAATTTCTGCCCTTGTATCGTCCAGAATATCGATTCCCAAATAGACAAGCATTGATATGTTTTCTGGAAGCGCGAGATTTGGTGCATATATGGCTGTATCCGGGGGGATGCGAGACTTTAGATTAATGAGACTTTCGAGAAACATCCGGGCATTGTTTTCAAGGGTTCCTGCGCCTTCCATAATATAAAGATCGCACCCCAAAGTTTCTCCTTCCGGTTTGAGCAAGGCACCCATAGGTCCTTCAACTTTTTCACTGTCACTGGTTTTGAGTGTATTGTTTTGATCTCTTGAATAAGTGGATTTTAAATCGCTAGATCTTGAATCGCTTGAGACATATGGTGGGTATGTTTGATGCGGCAAAATTATAAGAGTCCCATTTCCCACTTTTTCCCGGATTTGCTTTATGCGTCCCTCAAGCTCTACCAGGGACTCCGCATCCCAAAAGCTACCAGCGTCGACAATAGGACCTGGGTTTTTAAAATTCCCGAGCTCGACGGTATTTAGAATGAAGGGTGTGAGAATTTCGGGAGAAACCAGAAGTTTTCCTATTCTTGCTGCTCCGTCTCTTTTTTCTATCTCAAAGTATTTTGTCATGTCTGTCCTCTATGTCTACCAGGATGGTATATTTATATATTATTAATTTTGATTATGTGCTGAACTTATGTCTCAATTGCATCCCAAGTTTTATTTATCTATATCAATCTTTTATCTATCGTTTATGCTTAATTTCAGTTTCCAATGTGACAGAAACTCTATTTTTCACATTTAAACTCCAGATTTAACTGCAGATTTGAGGTCAATAATGGATATAATTGCAGAACTTCGAAAAATCGTAGACATAAGGCTTTCGGTCTCACCTTCGGAACTTTATTGTTATTCTTCGGACGCATCCCAGGTTAAAGGGATGCCTGATTATGTAATACGCCCGAAAAACGCCGACGAAGTAAGCCGCATAGTAAAACTCGCTTCTGAGAATAATATTCCTGTAACAGCACGGGGCGCAGGTACAGGGCTTGCAGGAGGAGCTGTTCCTGTTAGAGGAGGCATAGTGCTGGATATGTCGGGTATGAATCGTATTCTTGAAATCGATATCGACAACATCCAGGTAGTTGTGGAACCCGGAATTGTCCAGGACTCTCTTAATGAAGCTTTAAAACCTTACGGTTTTTTCTTTCCTCCTAATCCTGGCAGTTCCGCAATGTGCACTATCGGGGGCATGATAGCTTACAATGCAAGTGGAATGCGCTGCGTTAAATACGGCACCACACGGAACTATGTTCGTGACCTGGAAGTAGTTCTTGCTGACGGAACAATAATCCATACAGGCTCAAAAATGCTGAAATCGGCTGCAGGCTATGACCTTACCCAGCTTATCATAGGATCTGAAGGCACGTTGGGGATCGTCACCAAAGCGAGCTTGAAAATTGCTCCTCTCCCGAAAACCCGGAAATTGGTTATAGCCTCCTTTGAGAATGCAGAGATTGCAGGAAAAGCGGTTGTTAAGGTTTTCTCAAAAGGAATAATTCCCTCAGCCTGCGAAATCCTGGACAGGGTCACACTGCAGGTTCTCAAACGCTGCGATCCTAAGCTTGTACTTCCTTTGGAAGGAGATGTTCTCCTCTTCGAAGTGGACGGCACTGAGAGTTCGGCATTTGAAGCTGCAGAGCGGATAGTCGAGGCTTGTTCTCCTCTTGCTCTTTCTCTAAAGCTTGCAGAAAGCGAAAAAGAAATGGCTGATATCTGGGCAGCAAGAAAGCTCGTCGGAGCAGCTATTTCTCGCCTTGATCCTACAAAGACCCGCATTTATGTAGGAGAAGACGTGGGAGTTCCCATAAAAATGATTCCGGAACTTTTAAAAAGAGTACAGCAAATCTCAGAAGAATTCAACTTGCCTGCTATGAAGTATGGGCATATAGGGGACGGGAACCTGCACATTGCTCTTTTCATTGACGTTCTGAACAAAGAAGAGTGGAATCGCCTGAACCAGGTCGCAGACCTTATTCACAGGACAGCGATAGATCTCGGTGGTACTGTCAGTTCGGAACATGGAATAGGTGCATCCCGGGCTGAGTATATGCTCGCCCAATGGGGTTCGGCCCTTGAAGTAATGCGTGCAATCAAAAAAGCTCTTGATCCGAAAGGTTTACTGAATCCGGGTAAGCTAGGGTTGTGAATAACGTGAATAATCAATCTTTTGAAGTTGATCGAAGGTCGGTTTACAAATGTGTGCAGTGCGGAACTTGCCGCTCGGTCTGTCCAGTCTTTAATGTTGTTGGCTGGGAATCTGCTAATACACGCGGCCGTATGCTTATTATCAAAAGTCTGCTCGAAGGCATGCCTCCTTCTGAAGATGTGCTCCCTAGCTTGGCTTCCTGTACAACCTGCGGGATCTGTGCAGCAAAGTGTCCTGCAGGAGTAAACCCTCCGGATGTCGTGGAATCTGCTCGTGCCCAGCTAGTTAAATGTGGCATTACATCAGAATCTCAGGAAAAAATCAGGGCTGCAACTATAACCAGTGGAAATTCTTTTGGTGAATCAAAGGATCGCCTCAATTGGCTTTCAGAAACAGAGCGCTCAAAACTCCCTGGTAAGTCAGATTTTGTTTATTTCGTGGGATGCTTCGATTCCTACCGCTACCCTGAATTTGCAAAAAAAACATTTGAGGTCCTGCAGCGCTTCGGAGTAACTCTCCTACCGGATGAACAGTGCTGTGCTTCACCCCTTCTGCGTACCGGGTTCAGGGAGGACGCAGGGACTGTTATGAAGCGGAACCTTGAACAGATCAGGAAGATAGGGGCCCGCACAATTATTACAAGCTGTGCAGGCTGTTATACTACTCTCAAAAACAATTATCCTGAAGAATTCCAGGTTATCAGCCTTCCTGAGTTCCTTGCCGAGCATCTGGAAGAACTTAAACCGAAGCGTCTTGACCTTACTGTTACCTATCACGATCCCTGCCATCTTGGCCGGCACAATAAGATATACGAAACTCCAAGGAAAGTCATCCGGGCGATCTGTACTCTCAAGGAAATGAAAAACATCAAAGAAGATTCGCGCTGCTGCGGAGGTGGAGGTGGAGTACGGGTAGGGTTTCCAGACATTTCTCTTGAGCTCGCCAGAAACAGGCTTGAGGACGTGCCAGAGGATGTAGACTATCTCGTAACTTCCTGTCCGCTTTGTTTAAGAAATTTCAGGGATGCAGGCGGAAATATTGAGACCATAGATATTATTGAACTGGTAGCAATGGCAGTTGAATAATTTTTATAATATAGACTGTACAATTTATAGTTAGGCTATACAGCAATAAACTTCAGCCATGTGTTAACTAATACTTCTATTGCCAAAGAACTCTCATTTGCCAAATCTGGCACAAGGTATAACCTGGATCACACAAAAGCGTTAGAGATAGCTCAGGAGAATAGATAATGCGTTGTAAACCGATAGTGTTTCATAATGTTCCGCCTGTTACTTTCGATTGCATGAAAAAAAAACTCCATAGTGAAGGTATTCAAGTTCCTTCCGGAAATAAAGGAGAACTTTCAGGGTTAGGAGTTGTCGCGGATTTCGAATGGGATGGATGTTCGGTTCTTACAGTTACAATCAAGGAAAAGCCCTTTTTCATTAGTTGTGAAGCTGCAACCTATAAAATAAGACAATTTGTAATAGAATGCCACGGTTCTTAAGGGAAAATTTGGGCTGAGAGCATGACTGGAAGGAAAATAGATACAGAAGGCTGCCAGGGGATGAGCTTTGAAAATGTGACTCCTGACGTATTTTCCTGTTTGATGAAAAAACTCCATAAATATGGGATCGAAGTTTCACCAGAAAATTCCGAGATGCTCAAAGGAAATGGAATAGTTGCCCGCTTTAAATGGGATGGGGAAGCAAACCTGTTTATTGAGATCAAGGAAAGGCCTCAGGATACTTACTGCGGGCAGGTGAGTGGAAAACTTAGATCTTTTGTGCGTGAATGTCAGGGGCTATGAAAAAACTGTTCAATCCAAAAATTATTGCATTCATTACAGATCTTTAAAGCTGTATACCTTTAATAACTCAGACTACATCTAATAACTCAGACTACGAAATTTTACCCTCTTTTTCTTCTTATCAAACACTTATGGGCGTTTCCTATAAGGTCAAGTCTTCCTGCCTTCTCCAGAGCTTCGTATACAAGTTCGTAATTTGCTGGGTTCCTATAGTGCATAAGGGCTCTTTGCATGGCTTTTTCTTTTTTATTTCTTGGGACGTAAACTTTTTTACTCGTAAATGGGTCGAACCCTGTGTAATACATGCAGGTTGATACAGTCATGGGAGTTGGGGTAAATTCCTGCACCTGCTCAGTATAACCTCCATGATTTCGCACGTATTCTGCCATCTCGATCATATCCTCAAGAGTGCAACCGGGGTGGCTTGACATCAGGTAGTTCACGATATATTGTTCTTTGCCGTATTTTCTGTTGAAGGCGGCAAATTTTTCAGCAAATTTTTCATACGTTTCTCTCCCGGGTTTGCACATAACTTTGGTGACCTGTTTTGAAAAATGTTCAGGTGCAATTCTTAGTTGTCCGCTGATATGACATGAGCAAAGCTCTTCGAGGTACTCTTCGTCCTCAAGAGCTAGATCGTAACGCACCCCGTAACCTGTAAAGACCTGTTTGACCCCTGGAAGTTCGCGCAGGCGACGCATTAACTCAATCAGTTTTTTATGGCTGGTATTCAGAACAGGGCAAACGCGAGGATAAAGACAGGATTTATCCAGGCATGCTCCTTTCTTCTCCCAGGTCTTGCAGTTCATCCCATACATATTCGCACTTGGGCCACCGACACCGTTAATAATGCCTTTGAAATCCGCCTTCCCCGTAAGTTTTTTAGCTTCACGTAGAACTGACTCGATGCTGCGGCTTGCTATCATTCGTCCCTGATGTTGGGTAATTGCACAAAAGGCACAACCTCCAAAGCAGCCCCTGTGCGTTGTCAGAGAAAATTTTACCATTTCGAGGGCAGGAATGGGCTCTTTGTAGGAAGGATGAACATCGCCGGTGAATGGCAACTCGTATACATGATCCATTTCAGCTTCCGTAAGAAGCCGCATAGGCCTGTTCTGCACGATAACAGTTTTTGGATGGGGTTGGACAATACCTTTTCCAGTGATAGGGTTCTGCTGCAAAAAAAATATTCTAAAAGCCTCTGCAAAAGCTGCTTTATCCTGTGAAACTTCGGAAAAAGAAGGAATTTCTACATATTCATTGAGAAATTCCGTGGTCTTATCAGATTCTTCGTTCTCTTTTTCTTTACATGCGGTCTGCTGTTTATCTATTTCTCGTTTATTCTTCCCTTTGACTTTTTCCTTGAGCTCTTTCCAGGCTTTAACTTCCATTTTCCAGACAGTGCCTGGAATATCCCTTAACTCTCCTATTTTTTCTCCAACCTGCAGCCGCCTTGCAATCTCTGAAATTTGAAGTTCTCCCATACCGTAAACAATGAGATCTGCAGGCGCATCAGCCAGAATTGATTGCCTGACCTTATCCGTTAGATAATCATAATGAGCAAGACGCCTTAAAGAAGCTTCAATACCACCGAGTACTATTGGCACGCCAGGAAAGGCCTCTTTTATCCTGTTTGAATAAATAATCACTGCGCGATTTGGTCGAAGTCCGGTTTTGCCTCCAGGAGAATAGACATCCTTATCTCGAGGTTTCAAACCTGGAGTCAGGTTGCTGACCATTGAGTCCGTATTTCCGGCACTTACTGAAAAAAACAGTTTTGGTTTTCCGAGTTTCTTGAAATCTTCTGGATTATCCCATCTGGGCTGAGCAATTATTCCAACCCGAAAGCCAGCATCTTCAAGGACTCTTCCAATGATTGCAGTCCCGAAACTGGAATGATCTACGTAAGCATCTCCAGTAATAAGAATAATATCAAGCTCCTTCCAGCCGCGGGCTCTTACTTCTTCAGGGCTCATCGGAAGGAATTTAGATAAATGTATGTGTGAAAAAGTCTCCTGAGATTTCTTTCCTTTTTTTTCCGGCTTTCTTCCTGGTTTTTCAGTTCTAACTTCTGATTTTTTTCCCTGTTTTCTGCCTGACATTACTTTATCCTATTTTCAATGCTTATTTTTTAAGCTCCCATCATCATTTTCAACATAGTATATGAGGATCTGATCTGGTTGTTTCCGTCCCTGTCCGTAGGAGCTCCGTGTCCGGGATATAGGGTTTTTACATCCAGCTTTGTGAGTTTCTCAACTGAGCCAAGCATTTTGTCAGGCTCCGAACCTTCAAAGTCCATCCTTCCGAAGCTTCCGCCTGGAAATACGGTGTCCCCGGAAAAGAGACTTTTTGAGACAGGTTCATAAAGACAAATGCTCCCCCGTGAATGACCTGGGGTGTGAATAACTTCCAGATATTCCTCATTTCCTATGTCAATTTTATTTCCTTCTTCATATATAATAGTGGGTTTGACAGCCGGTGCTCTTTCTCCAAAAAGTACTGATACGCTAAGGTACTCATCATTAACGCCGTCCAGGTCAGCTTTGTGCACTCCAACCTTAGCTCCGCTTTTCTCTGCAATTGTTGCTGCCGCTGCTATGTGATCATAATGGCAATGAGTCAGAATAATGAGTTTCAGGTCTGTAAGCTTGATATACTTCTCCAATTGTTTAATTACCAGGTCACTGCTAATGCCTGCATCAATCAGAACCTTTCCATTTATCAGGTAGATGCTGGAATCGTAGGCTGTTGGGCAAATGAATCGAACTTCCATAGTTCTTCTCCTATGCTATCCTTTTTATCTTCAATACTTCATAACAGATTCTTTTAAACTTCTTAATTTGATATTATTTTATCCAGTTGAACTCAGGTTGTTAGTTTCAAGTTTTGCTAAGAATATAAGTTTATAAACGAATGCTAAATGTAAAAATTAATGCTAATTAAGAGTATTAAATATTAAAGATTCTACGTGCATTTTCAGTAGTCTGTTTAGCTATTTCTTCCGGCTCCACATCTTTAAGTCGCGCTACAACAGGGATTGAGTCAATTATAAAGGCAGGTTCATTTCTACCTTTGCGTGAAGAAAGATAGGGGCTGTCCGTCTCAAGAAGCAAACTTTCAAGTGGCACCTCGGCTGCAAGAGACTGATGATGTTCGGAGAAACAAACTAGAGTTGCCAGGGAAATGTAGTATCCCTTGTCAATTATTTCTTGCATTGTCTCTAAAGAGCCGCTGTAACAATGATAAATAACCATATTTACATCTTTAACTAAGTTCAGAACTTCAGCTTCAGCCAAACGAGCATGAACTACAAGGGGTTTATCCAGGTTTTTTGCAAGCTCTATTACTTTTTTGAATGCCGCTGTCTGCCTTTCACGTTCCTCGTTTGTTTTACAGTCCTGAAAATCAAGGCCTGCCTCCCCAATAGCTACTGCTTTTTCGGCTTTGGCTTCGATCTGGGCCAGGATAATGTTTATTTCTTTCTCAGTACCTTCCCTGCCGATATCAGGGCTGAGGCCAAGTGTGGCATGAATATCTTCATACTTTTCCGTAAGTTCAAGGCTCATGCGGTTGCCTTTCTGGGAGATTCCGGAATTTATCATTCCGACAACTCCAGCTTCCCGAGCTCGTAAAATAGTCTCTTTCTGATCACGATTGAATTTAGGAAAGTCCAAGTGACAATGAGAATCAATAATTGGATAAGGCATGGGTTTGTATTCTATTTCATTTTATTTTACTTTTTATACATCCTGATTAAGGAATAGTAAATTAAAAATGAGCAACCAAGAAACAAATAGACAGAAAGAGAAAGACTCGAGTCCAAGTCCGTTTCTGTCTTTGAATTATTCTATCTTTGAACCACTTTGAGCTAAATATTGAATTACAATTTGGGCTTGTTTTTAGGTTCCTTTAGATTTTCTCAGTTTAACTTTTTGCTTCTTTTTTATACAGCAGGTTCATAGCATTCACAAGAGCTTCAACGGAGGCCATCACTATATCCGGGTTTGCGGATCTTGCAGTTACAATTCTGCCCTGATCGTTTTCTAGACCGATGTACACATCTGCAAGGGCATCTGCTCCTCCGGTTATGGCATCAATTCTGAATTCCTGGAGTTTGAAATGGTTAGTCTCCCCAAGGATGTCTCTTACAGCGTTAAGAGCCGCATCAACCGGGCCAACTCCTACTCTTGCTGCAATAACTTCTTTACCATCGATATCTGCCTTGACAACTGCAGTAGGTGTCAGGATATTTCCTGTCATTACAGATACTTCTTTAAGTTTGATTAATTCCTCATCGGAACTTGCTTTTCCAAGAACTGCAGATGCAACTGCAGAGAGATCCGCATCGGTTATCTGTTTGCCCTTGTTTGCAATCTCTTTGATTCTGGACACAATTTCATCGAGTTGTTTGTCATTGGTTATTATTCCGGCAGATTCAAGGGATTGCTTGACTGCATGTTTGCCTGTATGCTTACCAAGGACAATACGCCGTCGGTGACCTACCATTTCCGGAGTCATTATTCCAGGCTCGAAAGTGTCGGATTTCTCAAGCACTCCCTGGCTGTGAATTCCGGATTCATGGGAGAAAGCGTTTTGACCGACTACAGGCGTATTTGGAGGAAGCCTGACTCCAGTGTAGTTTTCAACCATCTTGGAGGTTTCTACTAGATACTCTGTCCGAATGTTAGTTTTTGCCCCATACATTGCCTTCAGGCTCATGACTGTTTGGGAAAGATCGGCATTTCCTGCTCTCTCTCCAATGCCATTTATCGTGACCTGGGCCTGGGATGCGCCTGCCTCAATAGCCATGAGGCTGTTTGCTACCGCAAGTCCAAAATCGTTGTGACAATGCACATCTATGGGAATTGTTATTTCGGCTGCAATGTCCATTATCTGCCTGTACATAGCTGACGGAACCATGACTCCAACAGTATCTGGCACGTTAATGATATCGCATCCTGCTTCCTGGACTGCTTTGAACACCTCTATGAGGTACTCAGGCCTAGTTCTTGTAGCATCCATTGCAGAAAACATGCACCTTGACCCATGATCTTTGATATACTGGACAGCTTCCACAGCCAGTTGAATGACTTCTTCCTGGCTCTTTTTAATTGTATATACCCGCTGTACCTCTGAGGTAGGGACGAAAGTATGCACAAGGCCAACGTCGCTATCAAAACAGGCATCGATATCTTTTTTCAACACACGGGCAAGTCCGCAGACTTCGGTATCCAGTCCGGCATTAGAAATCGATTTTACGGATTCTTTATCTCCTTCTGACGAGATAGGAAATCCAGCTTCTATTATGTCTACCCCGAGTTTGTCAAGTTGACGGGCAATTTCCAGCTTCTGATTAGAAGTCAGGGATACCCCAGGGGTTTGTTCTCCATCACGTAGTGTTGTGTCAAAAATAGTTACTTTTTTATTCTGCATGGATTCGATGTAAAAATCGATCCCTTCTTTCAGTTCGTACATTCAT
>JAUPKV010000621.1 GCA_030837265.1 Methanobacteriota archaeon | reverse complement strand
TTTCTTATTAATGGGTGGATATCTGAAACAGACCTCCGAGAGGTTTGACGATGTTTCGGAAAAAACTTATTATTCCCTGGCGATTCCCAATAAAGAAGTAAGGGCCACGTATACCGGTATTATCGACCGCTATTTTTCTACCAAGATCGAAAATAAGAAATTGGAGATTATGCTCAAAGCATTGATCGATGGCGATATTAAACTCTTCGAAAAAATGTTGAAAATGATCGTACTGGCTGTATTCAGTTACCACGATTTCGGTAATGAGCCGGAGAAAGTCTATCATGCATTGGTGGCCGGTCTGCTGATCTGGATATCCAATACCCATGAAGTAAAATCCAACCGCGAATCGGGTTACGGCAGATACGATATTATGATTATTCCCAAAGACTGTACCAAAATAGGGTATGTGATTGAGTTCAAGTCGGTGGACAAAGATGCGAATGAAACGGTAGAAACCGCGGTTGAAGCTGCCATGGCCCAGATCGAAGCAAAACAATACGAAACCGAACTGGTGGAAAGAGGAATTAAACATATCAAAAAACTGGCCATTGTCTTTTCAGGCAAAGAGGTCTTTGTCAGGTAACAGGCAGCGCCTGTTCCACAAAAAGATTTTGGCCCACGAATTACACGAATTTTCACGAATTGTTTTTCTTCCTGTGTCTTCGCGTTTAAAGGGAGTCCCGCCGGGACCTTCGCGGCTAACTTTCGCGTCTTTCGCGTGTTTCGCGGGCTTTTTTTTGATTTCCCTATTTTTACTAATAACTCAAAAAAGTGTGCAAAAAAAACAAGGATTTGAGACACTGTCTTCAATGAAGGAAACCCCCGGGGCCGTGCAAGGTAAGCGCTTAATATTTCACACCCATAAGGGAACCGAGTTATTTGGCATTTAGCCTAAAAGATGGATTGTTATGCTCCATTAGAAGGTGCTTCGTTCGGAACTGACTGCGGTGCTTGATCAGTCGCCGGAAATTTTTTTTCTGCTATTATTTCAGGGGTTAGATTTTGTGGCAGCAACATTTTCAATGCTTCATCGGAATAGGCAAATGGGAGCCTTTCAAAAAGATATAATAAATAATGATAAGGTTCTAGTCCATTCGCTTTCGCCGTTTCTATAATACTGTATAGAGTAGCGCTGGCAGATGCTCCTTCCGGAGTACCAGAAAACAACCAGTTTTTTCGTCCTACCACAAATGGGCGGATCGCATTCTCGGCCAAATTATTATCCATTCTCACATTACCATCTTTCAAATACCTTATTAACCGTGGCCACTGTTTTAGTGCATAGATGATTGCTTTGCCCAATAAACATCTGGGAGGAACTTCGAGAACGTTAACTTTCAGCCACCTCTCAAAATCATCTAAAACAGGTCCCGCTTCCTGCTGACGTAATTGCCTCACTGACTCAGCGTCTAAACCTCTAACACGGGCATTTCGTTCGATTCTATACAACTTGCTTATGAATTTTATTGCCTCACCGGCTTTACCTTTATCTTCATCATTACTGACATCTACGATCTTTTCGGCTGCTTTTATCACTTCTACAAATTTACGACGTACATGAGCCCAGCAACCAATATGGACGATTCCGGCCTGGGTATCAAGAAAGTTATACCCCCCGTAACCATCGGTCTGGACATACCCATGGTAATCTCCAAGAAAGTCCTTCGCTACTTTCCCATTACGACTCGGATCATAACGGAAAAGTACCGCTATTTTCCCGGGTGGCCCGCCACGAAATATCCACATGTAGGATTTACTCTCCACTGGTCGACCAGGCTCATCTAATACTTGAAATGTCGTCTCATCTATATTTATTAATGGCCCTTTCAATACCTCTGATCTGAGTAACTCCAATAACCAATTACATTTCTCGGCTACTTTTGTCGCCCACGTACACATCGTCGCCCTCGTTATTTTTATTCCCATTCGCAAAAATTGCTTCTCTTGACGGTAAAATGGTATCGAATCGGCAAATTTACTTACAAATATTTGAGCTAACAAACTGGGACTTGATATACTTCGGGGTATCAACTGAACTGGAACTGGCGCTATCGTTACTGCGCATTCATTAGTTTCCTGATCACTCTCCACATCCACAGCATCCACAGCATCCACAGCATCCACAGCGCCCACCCCTTCACAACGACATGCATATTTAAGACGGATATGACGTTCTACCCACATCTTTGCCGGTTGTATTTGCAAATTTTCACTGCTCTCTTCTCCAATGCAGTTCTTTTTTAATCCACAACCACACTTCTTCTCTTCCTCCGATATATCATGAATCACTTCCACGCGTTCAAGGTAATCCGGCAATGCTTTGCGACCTCGCTTCTTACGTTTATATCCTGCGATGGTTAACTCGTCGTCTTCAAAGTCTTCTTCTTCTGCCATGTCACGTAGGCCATCAATATCACCACTTGCCTCAACTTCAACTTCAACCGACTCATTAAATAGAAACGACGGGGTAAACCCATCATTGAATGATGGCAATTGTGAGCGTGATAGCTTCTCTGATTTGCGGCCATATATCTGTTGGATTAAATGATTGAGTCGCTCTCGAAGGAGTTTATTTTCAAGTTCGGAATTTCTCTTCGCCGTGGTGATTTCCATTATCACTGCTTGCAGTTGTAATACCATTTTTTGCAATTCATTTACATCACAAGGCAAGATTAAACTCAATTCGTTTATGACCATTACCCATTATAACACAAAACCATCAAAAAATCTATCAAAAAAATATTCCCCCATAAAATTTATATTTCTTTTATCTTTCAATTTAAATTCATCATATTCAATATACCGTCTCATAATTTAAACTTGCATGGGCTTCCGGTTGATTGATTTCCAATCCCTCTATCAACCATTGCAACTGACGGCTACTTATCTCTTTTACTTCAGCCGCTTTTTTCGGCCAACGAAATTTATCCTTCTCCAACCTCTTATGCCATAAACAAAAACCATTCCTATCCCAGTACAATATTTTCATGATCGTACGTCTGCCATTACAAAATATAAACATATGACCGGAAAGGGGGTTCTGTTTCAATTGCTCGGATACCAATATACAAAGTCCATCTATGGACTTTCTCATATCGGTTTCGCCCAATCCAAGATATACTTTCAAGCCAGGAGACGCCAGCCACATTATATACCCCCCAACTTACCCAAATTACTCAGTGCCTCCAACGTCCGAATCAATTCAACTAAACACGCGGCTGAAAAATTATTACCTACTTCTATGCAATAACCTCCTGCCCAAAATCTTATCGCGCATGGCGGTGGCGGTGGCGGTGGCGGCAACTGTGGACAGCCCGGATCTATAACGGAAGACTTGAAATTTAATCCCGCTACCGCTCCATCTCCAGCTTCATTTCTAACTTGAACAAACGTCATGCTTGATCCGGATTTGGGCTTACATAGTTTTTGCTTCCAATATTGAAAGGCATCGTACTTAATTCCATGACGCCGACAGTACTCCTGTTGGCTTAGACCACTATTTTCCTTCTCTCGAAAATGCGCTTGCCAGTAATCGGCAGATAGCCGCGTTTTTTTTCCCGGCTGATCAGTATGGATCTCACTTATTTCGCTCATCCGAATACTCCTTATATTTTTTCTGTAAATATTAGAGTATTCTGACATATTTCTAGCTTCTTGAAAAGATGTACTTATTTAAGCGCTTACTGTTATACACCTCCTTAGTCGGTCTTTATCAAACCAGAGTGGATAGACGGCATGTACAACACTGATTGCTTCAAGACCGGTAATACCATCGGTATTAATGGTCGAGGGAACCTTTTATATCTTTACAACAATCATGCACTTCCGCTATCGAACATCTGATGGACTAAAGTCCTACTGGGAACATTGTAGTCAATTCGATCAGAATTGTCAAGTTTAAAAATACTTGAATAGATTGTAGGAAAGAACTATCTCCAATACCACTAGGTATTTGAACTCATATTTGGAAATATGAGATTTTTGTATAAATCGGTTTTCACCCTCTCTAGTCGCAATCTATCCTCCTGAACATTTAACAGTAAAGAGGAATAAGGGCTTCCCCTGTAATTTCCCATAA
>JAUPKV010000620.1 GCA_030837265.1 Methanobacteriota archaeon | reverse complement strand
CAATGAATGACTCCAAGGGATTGGAGGGCAATCAAAAGCCCTAATCCAAGGCTCGATAGAATCATTCTTTTAGATACAAGCCCTTCTTTTGATCTTATGGGCTTTTGCTTCATGAGTCCTTTGTCGGGAGCTTCAACAGAAAGTGCCATTGGGGGTAGTCCGTCAGTGATCAGGTTTATCCAGAGGATCTGGACAGCTATGACTGGCAGGACTTCCCAGGTCAATACCCCTATAAGCACAATAAGAACAAGACCTATGTGGCAGGTGAGTCCATAGGCGATGAAATTTTTGATATTCTTTAATATATTTCTGCCTTCTTCAACTGCGGAAACAATAGAAGCAAAATTGTCATCCGTCAGAATCATACTGGACGCTTCTTTGCTGACGTCTGTCCCGGTAATGCCCATAGCAATGCCCATATCTGCAGCTTTAAGGGCAGGTGCATCGTTTACCCCGTCTCCGGTCATTGCAACTACATATCCTTTTTTCTTAAGCGCTTCAACGACCTTCAGCTTTTGCTCAGGATAGACTCTTGCATAGACCGAAATTCTCTCCACAATTTCCTCGAATTTCCGGTTATCCATGACTTCCAGTTCTGCTCCTGTCAGAACTAAGTCTCCTTCACGGAGGATCCCAAGTTCCTTTGCAATTGAAGAAGCAGTTGTTCTATGGTCTCCTGTAATCATTACGGTCCGGATTCCTGCACTGGCACAGGTAGCAATTGCAACTTTTACTTCTTCCCGCGGAGGATCGCGCATGCCCATCAATCCTGCAAAAACCATATCGTTTTCGGCTTCTTCGAGATCTATTTCTTTTTCCAGCTTGCAGTAGGAGAACCCCATCACTCGTAGACTCTGGTTTGCCATTTCATTTACAATGTCCAGAATATTCTTCCTGATTTCAGGAGTTAATTCTTCCTCATGTTCCCCAAGAGAGATTCTCGTGCAGGATGCAATGATAACCTCCGGAGCTCCTTTGGAATAAGCATATAAACCTTCTTCGGAAATGTTCAGGGTAGTCATTCTCTTTCTTTCGGAAGAAAAAGGGACTTCCCCTACACGCCTGTTTTTTTCCTCGAGGGCATTTTTGTGGATTCCAGCTTTAGCTGCCACGACCACGAGAGCGCCTTCCGTTGGATCTCCTTTTATACCCCAGGTCTCTTTTTCCCGGACTAATCCTGCATCATTACATAGAGTCCCTGCAACTAGCAGTCTATGAAGATGCGAGTCGCAGGAAGTAGTGATGTCTTCACAGAGAAATTCTCCTATAGGCTCGTATCCATTTCCTGTAACATTTAGTACAGCTCCGTTTACAAAAATTTTCTCTACTGTCATCTTGTTCTGGGTAAGTGTTCCTGTCTTATCTGTACAAATAATATTAGTAGAACCCAGGGTTTCTACTGAAGGCAACCTACGGATAAGAGCATGTCTCTTTATCATTCTGCGGACACCAAGAGCGAGTCCCACAGTCACAACGGCAGGAAGAGCTTCGGGGATTGCCGCTACAGCAAGGGCGACACCCCAAAGAAACATCTCAAAAGGAGGAAAGCCCCGAAGAATTCCCAGTACTGCCACAAAGGCTACGACCATAATTGTTGCAACTCCAATCCAGCGCCCGAACTGATCAAGCTTCGCCTGAAGTGGGGTCCTCTCCCTTTCAATTCCCCCCAGAAGCTTGGCAAGCCGCCCGAAAGACGTATTCATGCCTGTTGCTGTCACTACTGCCTTTCCTTTGCCATAGGTGGCTGCAGTTCCGGTATAAACCATGTTTCTCCGGTCAGGCTCCGGGGTCTCGGGGGGTAAAACTCCGTTTCCTTTTTCAATTGATAAGGATTCTCCTGTAAATGAAGACTCATCTATTTTTAGAGCAAGGGTCTCAAGCAGCCTGGCATCGGCAGGGATCCTATCTCCTGCCTGCAGGAGCAATATATCACCAGGGACAAGGGTGGAAGAAGGCATTCTAACTTCATTCCCATCCCTAACTACAGTGGCTTCTGGACTTGTAAGTGATTTTAAAAGTTTTATCGATTTTTCTGCCCTATACTCTTGAATAAAACCAAGTACTCCTGCAACAAATACCGTGAACAGAATCACCATGGCATCGATAAGTTCTCCGAAGAGAGCCGAAACTAAGGCCGCAGCAATCAGAATAACGATAAGAATACTTTTGAACTGTGAAAGAAGTAGTTTTAATACAGATACTTTTTCTTCTTCTTGAAGTTCGTTTTTTCCGTATTTTTTAAGTCTATTTTCCGCTTCTTCCGAACTCAGTCCTTTTTCGGAGGAATTCAGGGCCATTAGAACCGCATCTGCGGCTTCATCATAATACATCAGGTATTTATCTCCAGTTAATCAGGTAATGCTATGAATCTAAAGATGTCTGAGAATGTCAGTTTAGATACATTGGTCGTAATTAAGATTTATAGAATATATTACTTCTTGTACAAAAAATTTGAAATTTAATATGTTTTTAAGGTGAACTTTAATTAAATATTATTCCCTAATCTTTATGTGAAGTGAAATTTTTTGAAAGAGCTGAATTTCAACCTGTTTGGTTTCCTCTGTAATGAAGCTTCCCCCTCACAACCATTAATTCCTCAAAAGAGACCTTTTTCCTTTCTACTATGTCAACCCTGAACCCCAGCTCTTCCATTTTCTCCCTGACTGCCTTGAGCCCGGTAATCGAAGAGATAAGTACGAGAATCTTTCCTTCCGGTTTGAGATAGTCTTTTACCTGGTCTAGAAACCTATTCAAGGTTTCTCTTCCGCTGATACCGCCGTCAAAGGCGTAATTCAGCCAGCCCGGCACTTTTTCCTCCTTAGAAGTGGGGAGATAGGGTGGGTTGAAGAGGATAAGGTCAAAACGTTCTTCCGGCTTTTCAGACTTTATACCTTTGAAAAGGTCGGTACGGATAACCTCAACTCTATTTGCTCTTGCACAGCGGGCAGCCTGGGGATTTATTTCGGTTGCGAGCAGATAAATGTCTTTTAAGTTTGCCAGGAGTACAGCGGATACAAAGCCCGAACCTGTTCCAATTTCAAGAATACGCATCCCTTGCGCTACTTCCTTAATGGCAGCATCGGCAAGCAAAAAAGAATCATCAGCCGGCTCATATACACAATCCGCATTCCCTAAAGTGACCCGGGCATTTTTGTATTCGATTTCAACCATAGTCATTTAATTCTAAAATATTGGCTTATTTCTTTTGATTAAAACCAACTATCAGGTTTGCAAGCTCTGCAAGCTGTTCAGGAGTTAGGTTTTCAGCCCTTTTATCCATCAACTCCTCTGGGAGCTGAACAATCACTTCTTTAATGTCGGGAATTTTGAGTATATAATTTGTGTTCAGGATAGCATTTCTCAATTTTTTCCGCCGCTGGCTGAAGACTGCCGCCACAAAGCTCATGAAAAAGGGCTTATCCCATACTTCAAAAGGTGCCGGACGGGGAACAAGTTTTACTACTGCGGAATCAACTTCCGGGGCGGGCTGGAAGACCCCTTTTGGAACTTTCATCAGGATGGAAGCATTGGCAAAATAATAAGTATCGACAGTCAGGCGGGAGTAGTCCTTGCAGTTAGGAGGAGAGACCATGCGTACAGCAAACTCATACTGGTACATCAGGATTCCGAGTTTGAATTTATGGCGAAGGAGCTTGAAGGTTATTTCCGAAGAGATTGAATAGGGAAGATTTGAGACGACTTTATCGAACTTGGGAAAATCGATTTTCAAGGCGTCTCCTACAATGATCTCGATGTTCCCGACACCGTCAAAACGGTCGTGCAGAATATTTACCAGGGCAGGATCGATTTCAATTGCAATTACTTTTTTTGCTTTCCTTGCCAACCTTTCAGTAAGGTTTCCGATCCCAGCACCAATTTCGAGAACTATGTCCTCGGATTTTAACTCTGCAGCTGCCACAATTTTATCAAGGTAGACCGTATCTACCAGGAAATGCTGATCAAAAGTGCCTCCTTTAATATTGTATTTTTTAAGAAGATTATGTACCAGGTTCAAGCCTCCTTAGATAGTAAATACTTCATCTGAAGCAAGTTATTATAAATACATTATCTGAAGTGAATGATAAAAGTAAAAAATAAAAAGTTAAAAATCAATAAAAAATTGTAACATTTTTTTAGATCAGTAAAAAGCTAAAAAAGAATTCACGATTCACTCGGGTTTCTGGCGGCGGGGTGGAGTGGTAAATAGCCTGTATTTGATAAAATCATCTTTTAGCTCCATTTCGATCCTGTGGGAAATAACTTTAGCCGGGTCGTGAAGGCTTGGAATTCTTTCACGGATGTCGTGAAAACTTTTAAAGTCTCCCTTTTTGTGCTCATCGATAATTGACCACATAAGCTTTTTCCCTATCCCTGGAAGAAGTTCAAGCATATGCAAGCGCGTTGTAATTGAATGGGCATCATTAAAGAATTTTACAAAATGATCCTCCTGGTGCCTGACGCAGGCTTCGAGGATAAAAGGAAGTTCAAGATTAGCGCCTGTTGTAAGATCCTGATAGCCGATTCTTTGCTTTACATGGTCTATTTCATCCCTATCTCCGGATCCTATATAGACTCTTGATTGGATGTTAGGTATTACACCAGATTTGGGAACAAGTTCCATGAGAGTAAACTTTTTGTCTCCTATAGCCTGGACAAGAGGTTTTTTCTGAAATGCAGGAGCAATATCAACTGATTTTCCATAAGGGAGATAATCAAGTACCCATGCGAATTCTTCTCTGTCTTGTGAATTTTCTGAAGATCTTCCAGATGAGCGCGGCGGTCTTTCTGATTGCCTATCTGATTGCTGTCTGCCTGTCGAACGCCTGCTGTCATAAGAAGGTTTCCCAACAGCTGAACTACCAGCATGTGGCCTACCCGATTGCGACTTCTCTACTTTCATCAGCACCCATCCTATATCTTTAGATTAAATCGTAGATTTCTTTTAAGGTGTTCAACCCGATATGCTCAGCTTACTCTATGCTTTCTGAAACCTGACAAGGTCTTGAACTTGGGACATTTGTGATCCAAGGAGTTCTCTATCTTCAACATCTAGTTCATATACTCCCGGATACCAATTACCGCATTTCGGATACTTCCTTTCTAATTAACAAGATAAAAACTGCTATATAGCTTATTCTCTTTAGATTTTACTTATTCAATACTTTCCAGCACGTAATCGAGAATCTGGTCAAGTTCTTCGTTACTGAGGGTGTATTTTTCTTTGGCGTAAATCGATCTAATTTCGTCTCTGGACTGAGGCAGAAGATCTGTAATCCTGACAGCTATTGCAGGCTTCATTTTTTCTAACTGTAAAAGCTTGTTAACAAGTTCTCTTGATTTCTCCCCTTTTGTTTTTGAGAACTGCTCAGCATGATGCATGGCTTTTCTAAACCTGTATCCTACTTCAATTCCCTGCTCTTTACGTTCCTCAGCAATCCGTGAAAGTATATCTTTAACTTCGGCCAGAGTTAATAATTCTTCATTGAGGACTTCCTTAACTATCATTGGAATCCGCTCTTGTTTGAGTTAAAAACTAAATCTAATCTATTATCATTACATTGTTTATATATTGGATATTTTATAATATCCTTAAAAGCAGCTTATTCCCCAGATGAGCTTGCTTTAAAGCAGGCTTTGCAGGTTTCTCAGGACGCTATATCTTCAGGTTACCTGGAGAAAAGGCCTGCAAAACATAATAATTAAGACAAAATATCAGGTATTAGAGCCTGATTGCCTTAACCGGATTAATATTTCTGTGCCTTAAGGTGCTGAGGAAGAGAAAACACTTCCTTCTTCGCGTTTCCGCAGCGAACTTCAAGCACATATGTACGACCACGCTGTCCAATGACCTTTCCGGTAGAGCCCTGAAACTTTGGATTGGGCATACCTTTCTGTACACTCGGGTCAATATCAATATGAACCATCTGTCCTTCTTTGAATTCCTGAATAGCTTTGCTTACAGGGGAAATTCCTCTTTCACGCACTGTCTTCTGTAATTTGTATCTTGTGCAGCGTCTTTCACCATGGGAGTTTGTCATCGCATGTTCCTCCTTAGAATGCTCGATTAATCTCTCTACATTAATTACTAAGATTCTCTTAATAATATGGATAATATTTAAATAAGACGTATATCAGGTAATTTTTTCTGACTAATAAATAAACCTGATTCATATGGCTCAGGTATAATTCAGATATGATCTGGATACGGCTTAGATGTTGATCTGGATACGGTCCAACATAGTCTGATAGGTTCAGATATCGACGTTGACTACATCGAGGTCTTCAACGAATGCAGGAATATCTAAAAGCCCGCTTAGACTTGGAATCGTCCTACCTTCATCTCCGGAAATAAGCTCTTTTACATACAGTCCGCCTTCGCAGTTAACTGTTATATAAGCGCGACCATTGTCCTCAAGTTCATCAAGCCTTATGCTGTGCACATATCTCTTTCGTATAAGGTCAGCGCGCCTGTGAACCACACGCCTTGGGGTCTGCTGGGAAATTTCCAAGCCGCTTAAAGCCTCAAGGCAGGATTTAAGCTTTTCCTCTGAAACAGGCTCTTTAAATGTAACTTTAAGCTTATAAGTTTTATCCGCCTTTGAACTTTTCAGGGTTTCAATCAGATCTTTTCCAACAAAAGAAAACTCTCTTACCTCAACCTTTCCGGCAGCTTTCTCGTTAATATTTTTCATCAGCTCCTCGAGGTCTGCTCTGCGCTTTTTTGGATACTTCACTTCCACTACAAAAGGTCTGCCGCTTCCGAGCATAAGGGCATCTATATCTTCCCTTCCTGAGCCGTGGAAAGTCGTATCAACTGCCTGAAAAGCTTCAACAACGGGCCCTTTGATCAGTTCATCTACGGATTCCTGATACTGTTTTCCTGTAAAATTGCAGCTTTCACAACCTTTGCCCTTACATTTCCTGCAAGGCCATCGTGTTTGCGGGATTCCTCTTACCATTTTCAGGTAACGCCCAAGGATATACACAGAGCGCACCTGCAGCTCAAGTTTGTTTTTTGCCAGGTCAAGGGTAATTGTAATATCAGGATTTTCAAAATCTACTTCTTTATGCACTTTCTCAGCGATTAGCTTGCCCACTTCTCTATTAAGTTCTGATTTAAGCTGCTCGGCATATGCAGTCCCGGTCTCAGCCCATAGTAATTCTTCGTTCTCACTCAGAACTCCGCTAACCTTTGTGCCCACAAGGAAAGTGGAGTACTCAAGACTTCCAAGTGCTTGAACAGCTTCATCCGCCCATCTATCCAGCTTCTTAAACTGATCAAGGCAGACCCAGCACTGCTCATCTTCACCTTCTTTCCCAAGTGTTTTCCTTGCAAAAACACTGCAAGGGACTAGCTCCTGTAAAAGAGAATCGTCATTTTCATTTTTAAAGATCAAGGCTCCCTCGAGGACAAGAGCTAGTTTTAAGGCCTGCCCGCGTTCTTTATTGCTCAGGCCGGTGGATAATTTTGCAAATTGACGGCCCAGGCAGTGGTCACATACAGGGCCTTCATGAAGGATCTTTTTTGAGATTTGAAGTACATCCATTTTCTTTCACTTTCTTTTACTCTTTGAAATTCAAGAATAGCAGTTTTCATTCTTCGATATGGCAGCAAGTTTCTTTTGGCGCCTTCCCGATTTCTGATTCAGCCCTGTCAATCTCATTGTGCACAAGAGTTATGCAGTGATCTGAATGAAGGGAAATTGGACCGACCGAGAGAACTTTTGCCCCTGCTTCGAAAAGCTGTACCTCTTCCTCTTCGGTTACACCGGTATGGTCACCCAGAAAAAAAACCGGATCCCGAATTTCATGGGCAAATTCTCGAATATCCTTCCCGTCCTCTCTCAGGTAAAGCAGGGTGCGCCCTCCAAACTCTGAGAGCAAGGATTTTAAGTCTCCTCTCCGAATCCAGACGCCTGGGGTAGAACGTGTGTCCTTTTCAGTTACTTCCTTCAGAAGGGCTTTCTGAATAAGTGAACCACTGCTCCGCTCGTCGGGATTGAGGTACTTGAGGTTAAGCCCTTCGAATCTTATAATTTTTCCGGGGTCAGGTTCCCCCAAAAGAAGCAGGTGTATATTTACATCCCTGCGCATTCCGAATGAGAGAAAAAGGGCAGAGCTTACGCAGCGGCAGAGAATGTCCATCCTTCCCGCAGAACCCGGGAGATCATTTAAGGAAATGTCACCGCTTGTTTTTGCTTTGTGCCCTATGATCACGATATCTCGCATGGGCACTATATTACATAAGGGATATAAAAGATGTATGTATGCTAGTTCTCGACAAAGATTTGACAGAACCCAAAAAAGAGTAGTAAGTAAATAGAAGATAAGGGGATGAGAAAATAGCATGAGACTCCTAGAATCACTGAACCTGTACCCCTGCGTCCCCCGGCACAGTTTTTCGAAATTCTGCTCCCCCAAGCAGTTAATTCGAAAAAAGAATCAGCAAATCCAGAAATACATTTGATGTGGTAGTTCCTTCTATTTACTTCCTAACCCAATAAATACTAAATAATTGAAACTATTTTAAGGTAATCATTCTAAATTTATATATTTTTTAAGATATGAATTTGACAAAATAAACTATATATCTAGTTAAATACCCTGCAAAATGAAAATAAAACAAATAAAAACAATATAAATATAAAATGAAAATGGCAAAGTTTTATAAGAAATTTGAATTCCTTGATATTTATCGATATTTATGACTTTCATTATAATTATATTTTGTTCATATTTCAGTATACCAAAAACATACTATAAACATACTATAATATCTACATGTTTAACACCTCTAAAACCCAGAGAATCCAAATTACTACCAACGGATCAGCGAAATGCCCCGAGATCTACAATAATAGGATAGTGTATGCGGACTTTCGCAATTATGGAAAATTAAAACAAGAATTATATTTATATGGCAATTCTTAGAAGGAATAATTATGAAAATATTAGCTATTTCTGACCCCCATGGGGACTATTCAAAGATTAAAAAAATGATTGAAAGAACAGGAGATTTTGACCTTGCCGTCATTGTTGGTGATATTACAAATTTCGGTCCAGATGAGAAGGTCCAGGAACTAATAAAATTGTTTGATAAGCCTGTTTTTGCACTTCCCGGAAATTGCGACCAAAGGAGTATTCTGAAAGCTCTTGACGCGTCAAAGGCTGTAAACCTTCACGGGAAAACCGAACAGGTTGGAAATATTATTTTTATCGGTCTCGGAGGCTCGAATCCAACTCCATTTAATACTCCTTTTGAACTTTCAGAAGAAGAGATCGAAAAAACCCTTGAAGGATTATTATGCTCAACCGAAGGAGTAGAAAACCGTGGAACCATAGTACTTCTTACACATGCCCCTCCCTACGGAGCAAGAGATGAGCTTCCCTTCGGGCACGTAGGCAGCAAAGCCATAAGCAAGTTCGTTGATAGGGTCGACCTTGTTGTCTGCGGGCACATTCACGAGGCGAAAGGTAGTGAGAAGATTGGAAAGACTGTCGTGGTAAACCCAGGAGAAGCCTGCAAGGGATCCTGCGCTCTTATTACAATCGAAGAGGCTAAAAGCAAACCGATTGAAGTTGAATTTGTGGATGTATAAATATACAATTGAATCGGATGAGAAATCGTGGAAAACGAGGATCAATGATCATCAGGCAGTTATTTCTCGTTTGCTACCCTAGTTTGCCCAATGAATATTCATACATTTATAGATATATTAATAAGTAAAAATAACCGTACATGGAATTATATTTTCGGTGTTGTTTAATGTCTTGAGATCGTGGAGACAAAAATAATAGAGGTCGAGTTACGGGCACAGTTGAAGATTTTGGGTTTGATCCGGTTTTTCTGGATTTTATGAAAAAATTAGCCATAACCCTTCTAATAGGGATTATGGTAGGAATTGAAAGGGAACATAGAGCCCTCGAACATGAAATTTTTGCGGGCGTAAGGAGTTACACAATAACCTGCATAACAGGTATGCTTACAGCTCTCGTAAGTAAAGATACAGGTATTGGTTTTGTTTATGTTGTTACGCTTTTTTTCGGAGCGATTTGTGCCATAATAACTTACTGCAAGATCTCTATTTATAACCGAATAGGAATTACCAGCCCAATAAGCCTTTTTTTTATTTTTCTTATGGGAATCCTTGTCGGCTACGACTACTGGCTGTTTGCGATAGTTTCCTCTATAGTTGTCGCGATTCTGCTTATTCAAAAACAACCCCTCCACCAGTTTGCAGGAAACCTGACAAAAGAAGAGCTGTACAATGCAATACAATTTTTAGCTGTGGCCTTCATACTTTATCCGGTAATACCGGACAAGCAATTTTTTGGGCTTGTAAACCTCAGGTATGCAATCCTTATCGTAATTCTGGTTTCACTTATCAGTTTTTCAAGTTACGTGCTCTTGAAAAAGTTTGGAACAGCACGGGGAATATGTTATTCGGGCTTCGTAGGAGGCTTTGTGAATAGCGAAGCCACAACAGGAGCTCTGGCAGGACTCTCTAAAAAAGCAGTAGAAATGTCTGATGTTGTCCTCACCGGGATCCTATTATGTAATATCTCCATGCTCATTAGAAACCTCATTTTAGCTTTAATAGTTGATCAGACCGGTCAGACAACTTTGTTTATGCTCCCCCCCCAATTTGCAGTTATTCTTTTTTCCACAGCGTTAGCTTTTAAACAGAATCATAAATTATGCCCAATTATTGGCGGAGGAGAATTTAAGATTCAGTCTCCTTTCTCACTTGGTCAGGCGTTTAAATTCGGAATTGCCTTTACCTTGATTCTTATTGTGGGAAATCTTGCTTACCAAACGGGAGGAACTGCCGGCATTTACGCATCTTCCATCGGAGCTCTTGTTAGCAGCTCAGGGGTTATAGTTTCGGTAACCCTCCTTGCAGTAAGTGGAAATATCTCCTATGAAACCGCAGCAAACACCGCTATACTTGCGAGCCTTATTAGTACGGTTAACAAAATCCTGCTCTCAAAAATTTCCGGGTCAGATAAACTATTCTTCAGTTCGGTGAAAACTTTTGGAACAATTGCGATTATCGGAATTGTCGCTTTAGTTTTATGGAATTATATTTAAGAAAGGATAAAGAATCTCTTTAGAAATAATCTCCGATCTTATATCTGTTTCCCATTCAGAGTAGAATTTATTTCCTTTTATGGAAAAATGCTTTATTATACCCTAAAATGCTCACTCCCCCCAATAAAAATCAAACCTGGTTCTAAAAGTTCATATTTACCTTGGAAATGTCTTTATAATTTGAGAATAGGTTATATATGCAACTACTTTATTGAGTTATATTCAAAAGTTTACAAAATAAGTTACCGTAAAAAAGATGAAGGGAATGAAATGAAAATAAAAGTTATTGTTCTGCTTTTGGTATTAGGCGCCGTTTTACTTTCAGGGTGCGTGGGGAATCAACAGCCATCACCAGAAAAAAATGAAACCCCCACAGGAACCGTAACTCCTACACCGACTGCTAGTCCTGCAGAAACCGCAACTCCAGAAGTTAATGCTACTTCTGCAGAAACTACAACTCCGGAAGTAAATAATACTTCGGAAGTAAATAATACTTCGGAAGTAAATAATACTTCGGAAGTGAATAATACTTCGGAAGTAAATACGACTTCAACTGCTGATATTAAAGAAACTGCTTATCTGATAAGACTGAATAATAACAAGGCGAGTGCATCAAGTCTTGATATTAAAAAAGGAGAAAAAGTTGCCTGGATGAACCTTCAGGATACCCCTAAAAGAAAATTCACACTGGTCAGCCAAGAAGGTCTTTTTGACAATAAAACTTTAACCTACAGGCAGCCGTTTAATTATACCTTCAATGAGATCGGAAATTACAATTTCTACATTGTCGGCCAGCCAAGGATGAATGTTAGTGTCAATGTGTCAGCTCCCTGAAAAAAACCAGTTACAAAAGGAGTTAAATAGACTTACCTTAAAAAAGGAAAAGCTTTATGGCAAGTCTATTCTTTATGTTTTCTTACACTCTTACTTAACAGATCCATCTACTTAACAGATCCATCTACTTAACAGATCCATCTCTAATTTCTCAGATTTCATATTTGAGTTTTACATTTACTTTTGAGGCTTGATTATCACCTTTGTATAGCCATTTGCACGTTCGTCAAACTGCCTGTAGGCTTCTGGCACTTCGTCAAATGAGATCCGGTGACTCACAATAAAACTGGGACTTGCCTGTCCTCCGATTATCATATCCCGGAGCATTTCGTGGATTGCTTTTACCGGGGTCTGGCCAGTTCCGACGCTCATACCTTTTTCCCAGAGCATTCCAAAGGGAGCATATATTCTCCTTCATTTTTTATTCCCCTGGTAGCATTGACTCGATAATTGCCGGTTTCCATCTCTCATAAAACTACCTTGAATACTGACAAGGATCTTTTATCATTTTTTTACAGATTTTGATATAGAGCAGCCTAATGAAAATTTAATAAAAGTGCTTTCGTATTATGAAAATTAATATAACTCAAGTAAATAATTAAAATGTAGTCTTCGATGTTATACTAAAGGATTATTATTTATAAAGGTTTATATATAATTGAGAATATAAACAGAATATAAAATAGAAATTTCATTATTTCAGGACGCAGAATCGGTTTGTAAGAACAGTCAAGAATGAAGATGACCATCAGTATAAAATAAGATCCCGGTAAATAGCAATTTCAAATGATCTGTAAAACTATAGTCGAAGGCACAACACAAGTCCTGGTTCCGGTACCTCCTCAGGATTCAACCTTCCCTCCATCAGCAGCCGCGGTCTTTTATAATCCTGAAATGGAATTGAACCGCGATATAAATATCGCAGCCACGGCGGCTTTTGTTGAAAGGCTTCTCTCAAGAAAAAAAATCCTTCGAGAAGAAGTCCGCTATTTGGACGCTTTTTCCGCGTCTGGAATCCGGGGGCTCAGGATAGCAGGTGAAGTGGGACTCCATGTAACTTTGAATGATTGGAGTCAGGATGCTTTTGAACTTATTAAGGAAAACATCAAAATTAACAGGCTTGAGGAAAAGACGCTGGCTACACGAAAGAATGCAAACGCACTGCTCCATGAGAAAAAGTTTCATATCGTGGATGTGGACCCTTTTGGGACTCCGTCACCTTTCCTGGATGCAGCATCTGCTTCGGTACTGAGTCTGCTCTCGGTTACAGCAACTGATACTGCACCCCTGTGCGGAGCACACCTGAACTCAGGGATCCGCAAATATGCTGCCGTACCTCTTAACACGGAATATCATAGTGAAATGGGCCTGCGTATCCTTCTAGGAGCCTGTGCTAGAGAACTTGCCAAACATGAAAAAGGGATGAAGCCTTTGCTTTCCCACGTTACACGCCATTATGTACGCACTTACCTCGAGATCATTCCCGGTGCTAAACAGGCTGATAGGACTTTAGGATCAATAGGTTTCGTAATCCATTGCAATACTTGCGGGTTCAGAGGCCCTGTATACGGGCTTGCCGTCCATATCGAGAAGGAGTGCCCGGTATGCCGGGCATGTACTCAAATTGCGGGCCCTCTTTGGCTTGGACCATTCAGAGAGCCTGATTTCTGTAATGAAACTATTTCGATGCTAGAAGTGCATCCCCTTAACGCAAAGGAAAAAGCAAAAAAAATATTTACCCTCTGCAGGGATGAACTTGATGTCCCGATGTTCTATGATCAGCACGTACTCTGTAAAAAACTGGGGGTTTCTGCAACCGGAATAGAAGCTCTGGTTGAAGCCATTAAGGCCCATGGCTTTGAAGCCTCCAGGACTCATTTCAGCGGGACTTCATTCAAGACTGATGCTCCGCTTGACACAATAAAAGATATAATAAAAACTCTAGGTAAGTAAATTCTATCGAAACTCCAGGAGTGACAAAGCTCCGTTATCGTTTAATTAATATAATAAAAATTCAACTCCGATCTGTAAGATCGACCATGAGTTTAAATGTGATATTATGTCCGATGAAAATGCAGAGAAATTATTTTTGCAGGAAAAGCCTACTCTTGCGCTATTATTTATAGGCTCGATGGGAAAAACCTACGCTTCGGTTATTTCTAAAGAGATAGACTCTACCTTTGCCCATACAACCAGAATCCTCGCGAAAATGGAACAGAGCGGACTCATAAGATTCACATTCGAGGGACGGATAAAGTTTGTTGAGCTTACAGAGTACGGAAATGAGGTAGAAACTGCCCTTAAAGACTTCAGAGATATTATCGAAAAGGACTATCACACCGTAACGATAAAGAAAGAGAGGTCTGAAAGGAATACTGCAGAAGAAAGTTTAAAAGAATTAGGGGAAAATACTTCTAAGGAGGAAGAAAAGGAAGAGCTTGAAAAGACTGAAGAGCTTGAAAAGACTGAAGAGCTAGATCCCCTAAATGCCGAAATGCTCGAAAAAATAAAGAAACTTAGCAGAAAAATAGAGAGCATCTACGAGAACGCAATAGAGCATAGAGATAGCAGGGACTCCATCTCTAGAAAACTCGGCCCTTACAGCCGCGATATTAAAAAACTCTATAACCAGATTGAAAGGGCAGAAAATCCCATCAGTGAAGCCGTAATTTCAGCTCTGATGGATAGCGAAAAACTTCTGGAATCTTACTTGAAGAGTTAAACTGAACAGTTTTTCTGTACAGAGTCAGTATTGAAGCAGTGTTTAGAAAAATAGAAGGAAAATTATGATAAAAGTTGTAACTATACAGCATGTTTACGGGAAAAACAGGGATAGGATGGCTGGCCTCTTGAAAACCCTAGTTGAGAACGAATTAAAAGATCTTGATGTTAAGGTTGAGATTTCTATTACTCCGGAAAACTGGGCTGAATTTTCCCTTGAAGGTGGGGATGAAGAGGTGTCAGCTAATATCCTGGTTTCCAGGTTTGGGACACCTGCTGTAAAGGCAGAGCCTGGCAGGATGTACAGGGGCTTTCTTCAAGCTTTTTTAGAAGACGCTTTTCTTGTTAATATTGGCATACCTCTCAAAATTGAAACCGAAGAATTAAAAGCCCTGGGCAGCGGAAAGCCAGCACAGATTGCTGCAAGGTTCGGCTTGATACCACATCTGCCAGTTGAAATCGAGGTTTTCGAAGAAAATAAAAAGACAAAGATCCGTTTTACTAAAAAACAGCTTGATCTCTGGTGGATCTGGAAAAAAGCAAGTACTGATAGGGTTATAGTTAATGCAGCAACTCGTTCGGAAATAAAAAGTGCAATAAAAAAGACAGGTCACGGCAGAGATATTTATGAAATCGAACGCCTTGGGCTACTGGAACATTCAATCGTTTGTAAGGAAAACACTGATGGTCCGGGCATTGTTGCAGCAATAGGTCCACGCCTCAAATCCGAAATGGGAGTCGTAATTGGAGAAGCCCGTTGAGCCGTAATTGGAGAAGTCTATTGAGTCGTTGATTTAAGAAAAAGCTTATAAGGTAACCACAAAAAGACAGTGCTCATGCCCTGTCCCATAGCACTCCGTCTCAAGTACGCTGCATTTCTCTCCTAACTTTTCCTTGAGTATTCCCTCAATGATTCCTTCTTTGAGGGTGCATAAAGGCTTTCCGACAACAGGCATTGTTCTGGCTTTGAAATCATCTTCAATTTTAAGGGAAAGGATGTTTTTAAAGAGTATGGAAACCTGACAGTTCCCGTGGAACTCCAGAAAGCCAGCAATTTCTATTAGAAGTTCTTCAAGAGTTACAGCTTCGAAATTTGAAGACAGATGAATCCCAATGTCATTTCCTATGAGTTTTACAACTGGCGCATTATCAATCCCATATGCTTCAAAACCAAAATTCAGGGCGTGAAACAAGGTTTCATTGAAGAAAAACCTATCATTCACCTTTGCTGCAACTGTTTCCAGAAAAATGTTGTAATGCTCGATGGCAGGTTCTTTAGAGCAACCCATGTAGCGAGATATGAGAGAATAGATCTTACGGCGGCGATCTTCAGGATCATAATTTTCTTCCACAAGTTCGCATGCCCTTAGATTGTTTAGGTGTACTTAAATAGTTTATTTGGCTTTTGACGTAAATTTTACAATTTCTTCAAACGATTTGGGCTCTTTCCTGAGTAAATTAAGGATCTGGATTTTTACAGGACTGCCGACAGCTATTAACCCTTTTTCAGTATAAAAGAATCCTGTCTTATTCTCAGGCATTGCCATAATATCTTTAACTAAGTTGTACTCTGAATATATAAACCGTTCGCACAAGATCGAATATTTCTCATTGTAAATATAATAAACCGTAAAAATAACCCTCCGAGATGTAATCTTTCGTTATAAAAGTTCAAATAAGAAAAAATAAATTTATGGTATGGACTGGAATGATCAGAAAGTAAGTAAAGAACCTTAATTTACTTACAAATTTAAATTCAATCACAAATGAAAAATAGATAAACTAAGAATATAGCTCTAAGTAAGAATATAGCTCTAGCCAAATAATAAACAGCACATAATTCAATTATTCAAAAATGCAGACATATCTCAAATAATTTGGAATGATATTTGGAATGATTGACGAATTAAATCTGCTAAATTGATTATTTATAAAGTAAAGGGGAAGAATTATGGGATTATTCGCAAGAATGGAAACGGTAGTCAAATCAAAGATGAATAAGATACTTAACAGGATGGAAGACCCGCGGGAAACGCTTGATTATTCATATGAGAAGCAGCTAGAACTTCTCCAGAATGTTAAGAGAGGGGTTGTAGAGGTTACAACTTCAAAAAGACGTCTTCAGCTCCAGCGTGAAAAACTGATGCTGAATGTAAACAAACTTGAAGGGCAGGCTAAAGACGCGATTTCAGCTAATAGAGAAGACCTTGCAAGACAGGCCCTTGAGAGAAAAGCTGCCCTCGTTCAGCAGGTTGACGGAATTGATAAAGAAATTGTTGAGCTTGAAAAACAGGAAGAAAAACTAATAGCTTCGGAAAAACGCCTTTCAACCAAAGTTGAAATATTCAGGACACGAAAAGAGTCTGTTAAGGCCCAGTACTCGGCAGCTGAAGCCCAGGTGAAAATAAACGAATCTATTACCGGAATCAGCGAAGAGATGGCCGATGTAGGTCTTGCCCTTGATAGGGCCGAAAACAAGACGGAAGAAATGAAAGCCCGCGCCAATGCGATTGATGATCTTATGGAATCCGGGACTCTCCAGGACCTTACAGGCAGTAAGGACGATATCGACAGGGAACTTGCAAAGATCAGTGCGCAAAGCAATGTCGATTCCGAACTTGCACGGCTTAAAGCCGAAGGCGGAAAGAACTCCGAAAAGCCTAAGAGTACGGAAGAAAGCAAAGGTGCAGAAGAAAAAAAGGAGGGCTGAAAATGATTATCAGGATTATGGGAGAAGGACAATACCAGGCTTCTGAAGACCTTTGTAATGAACTGAATAAAATAGATAATCACATTGTGACTCTGGTTGAGGAAGGAAAAGCTGAAGAATATATAAAAGAGCTTGTAAGACTGATCTCCGAGATCAAGGGAAGAGCAGAGCCACTTGATCCGAAGGAAATCGTAAAATCCGACATAATTGTGCCCCCCGGGGACCTGAGTTTTGAAGAGGCCAAAGCCGTATTTAAAGGAGAAGGTATTTTTAAAGATTGAAGGCCCGGTATCAAGAAAAATAATTATGAGATCGTCAAGATAAAAGTCACAAGTAGAAATCAAATCGGAAATTTTATATATTCAACAGATTATTGAGAAAACAAAAGGAATTCTATTAGTCAATCTATAGTATATTTAGATCTTTTGACAGTAGCCTTTAAATTTTAAGGTCTTTAGGTTAACTGGCCTATTCAAAACAATTAATTACTTTTTTTTAGGCCGGAACTTGGCTAATATCTGCATCCCTAGAACCTGTTTATGAGAATGTTTTTGAAAGAAGATTGATTTCGGAAAAGGATTAAATAGGAGCTATTGAATGGAATATCAACATCCGAATATCCTGAGGAAAATTCTGTTTTTTTCGGTTTTGCTTTTTCTTGGAATGATGACCTCTTCTACCACGTATGCTGAAAATTATACCTTCGTTACTCAATGGGGTTCTATGGGCGAAGGCGTCGGACAAATTTTTGATGCACAGGGCATAGGTTTCGATTCTTCTGGCAATGTTATAGTTGCTGATAATGGCAACGCCCGTATTGGGAAGTATAACAGTAACGGCAACTATCTTACACAATGGGGTTCATCAGGCTCAGAAAAAGGACAATTCGGCTCAATAAATGATATTGCTCTCGATTCTGTGGGCAATTTGTATGTTGTCGATGAAATAAATAATCGCATTCAGAAGTTTGACAGCAATGGTACGTATTTGGCACAGTGGGGTTATGAGGGCACTGGTGACGGACAATTTACTGCTCCATGTGGTATTGCAGTCGATTCTTCGGACAATATTTATGTTGCTGATACGGATAATAATCGCATTCAAAAGTTTGACAGCAACGGCACATATTTGACACAGTGGGGTTCTTATGGCACTGGTAACGGACAGTTTGATAAACCACGGTATGTTACTGTAAATTCTTCAGGCGATGTTTATGTTGCAGATTGGGGCAATAGTCGCGTTCAAAAGTTTGACAATAATAGCACCTACCTGATACAGTGGGGCTCTGAGGGCACCGGTGACGGACAATTTAATAATCCAAAACATATTGCTGTCGATTCTTCGGGCAATATCTATGTTGTCGATTCAGATAACAATCGCATTCAGAAGTTTGACAGCAACGGCACGTATCTGACACAGTGGGGTTCTTCAGACAGCGACAAAGCAAAATTAAATGGCCCAACTACTGTTGCAGTCGATTCTTCAGGTATTGTTTATGTTTCGGATTTGGGTTCTCCCATTAAAAAGTTCGCTAAAACAGCAGCAACTCCTGCAAGTACGGCATCGGCAACAGAAAATGTAAGTGAAATACAGTCAAAACCCATTACTCAGCAGAATCAAAGCCCGGATGCTTCTAATACAGAAAGCAAAAAAACTTCTGGATTTGAAATAATTTATGGAATAGTCGGGTTGCTTGTAGTGTTTCTTTGTAGAAGAGAATGACACTATCGATAAACTTCAAATTTTACTAAGTCAGCGCCTTCAATGAAACCTTTTTCATTTTTTTCGAAGATCGCGTAATTTGCTTATGTTTTCCGGAATTATCTGGAAACTTTGTAAAAGGTTACATGATTTCAAGTTTATTCTTTCTGGAAGAAAATACTGAATTTAGGACTTCAAAAAATATCAGTGGGCTCAGTTTGTATAACTCTGAAGCTGTGTTTTACAATGTAATACTCCATTTTCCAGTCGTCAGGAGTCTTTAGCAGAATGTTTGAAAGAAACTGAAAGGTAATCTATTTAATATTAGGGGCTGTCTAATAGTTGTTGTCCTTTCATAGAAAAATATCATACGTTGGTTATTATGGGTTCAACTAAACCAAAAAATAAGGTACAAATATTTCTAATACTGATGGCTCTACTTGTTGTATGTTCATCTTCGGCATTTGCAGGGAATCAAACGCAGAAGAAAGGGATAATATACATGATAGAAAATGAGCCTCACGGAGAGGATACATTTGCTACTATGAGGACTTATTGCCATACACTATGGTTCTATGGAGAAGTTCTTATTTCCAGGGCGTCATCCGTAATAAACCCTAATAATAGCATTCATGCAGAAGGAGACAACTCTACAACGCAGGCTGACCTGGATTTCTTGCATAATTTACAGGCTCAATACCCATTCTCTGAAAAACCGGTTTTTATAAGCATAAGAAGTGTCTGTGGGTTAGCTTATGGCCAGATTCCGGAAGGAGTATCTGAAGTCATAATCTTTGACAACTCAGGAAATGCTCTGGACTTTTATACGGTCACAAAAAAAGTAAATGGGTTTACAATTCAAAAAGGAATTCCGGATTTTCCGGATCAAAGTTACACAATAACTCTAAACGAATTAGAGGAACTGAATGAGACTTACGGCGATCTCGGACAGGTAAAAGCTTGTGAAAACTATATTAAAGACCAGATCCTGAAACAAGCTGAGCTTTAATTGATTTGACCCGGAACCAGTTAATAATAGAGATGCCCTTACCATTACCTTAGTATATATTTTAATATCTTTTCCATTTTTAAGGGATATAACAATGGTGAATTCACTTTCCCACCTTGGAGTCGGCCTTCTCATAGCATTGGCCCTTGGTTTTAAAGGGAAAAAACGAAATATTCTTGCTTTTTTATCAATTCTTCCTGACCTGGATTTCATTCCTTATTCTCTTTTTGTCCTGGTCAGCAACAGTGTGAGCCATGATGTGCGAAACCAGCTTTTTTACCTGTCTGGCCACAGAGAGATCATGCACTCAATCCTTTTCATTCTACTAGTCACGTTTTTTATCTACATTAAAACAAAAGACCACCTATTCACAATTGCAGGGTTTGCAGCTATCTTTTCTCACGTTTACCTCGATTATGCCACTAATTGGAAAATGCGTCCTCTATACCCGTTCAGTACGGATGCATCTATTATGGGATCCATTTCTTTTCTGGATCCCCTGGCAAATATTCTTCCTCTGCTGCCCATCTTTATCGTACTTGTTGCATATATGAAAAGCAGGGAAAAATGGAACGGGAAATTTAATAAATTCTGTACTTTTGTCACAAATAACCGGAACCGAATATATACAGCTCTTTTAATTGTGCTTATTGTCTGGCTTACAGTTACCCCTATAACAAAATTATTCTTCCTGGATCATATATCCGAAGCCGAAGGAAAAGTTATTAGCTACCAGGACACCTATCCTACGTCCTTTGGGAAATTCCTAACCGCTTATCAGTACAACTCCACCCACTACAAGATCATGGATCTGAGCTACTGGTCAGGGATCGAAAAAAGTGAATATATTAAGAAAATTAACATAAGCGGCAATGTCTCCGATGCCTTCGCATATGTCGAAAGAGCAGAGAAGCTCTACAGCACGGCAGTTCCTGAAGAAATTGACTATCCAGTATATAATATCTTGGAAGAAAACAGTTCTTTGACCGTCGTAATGAGTGATGCGAGGGACCCGTATGTAAAATCCTGGGCTTACTTTAAAACCGTTTACAGGTTCGTTTTTGATGAAAAAAGTGGGGATTATGTTGCATATGCGAGCATGCAGGGTAGGAAGGAGAGAAGATTGGGAAAGAACTATTTTGAGTGACAATATTGAATATCATTGCTTAAAATATTTCAAATGTTAGATCGACGCTGGTTCTGCTGTTCTTCTATGAATTTGTTTTGTTTAGAGCTTGTCTGTGAAATTGGCTTTTTGGAATATCTCAGTTCATTGAGATTCTTTTTGAAAAAACCAATGATATTCTGATCTCCAATTTCTCTTTCAAAGGAGAGTGATTGCTCATAGTATTCAATCGCTTTCCCCCGTTCACCCAGCATATGGTATACTCTTCCCATATTTCCGAGCAAGATCCCCTGTGAATACTTGTCCTCCGTGTCCTGCGCTATTTTGAGCGCATGATCGTAATATTCTATTGCTTTTCGGAATTCCCCTATTTTGCGGTATGCTAACCCCAGATTTCCACGGAGAGTTCCTTCTGCACTCCGGTTTCTGTATTCCTTAGCAATTGTGAGTGCCTGTTCATAATACTCAATAGCTTTCTTTGGATTTGCCATATCATTATATGCTCGTCCCATGTTTCCAAGCAGGACACCTTCTTCTCTTTTGATCTCAATCTCTCTTGCAATTCTAAGTGCCTGTCCGCAATGTTCGATTGTT
>JAUPKV010000619.1 GCA_030837265.1 Methanobacteriota archaeon | reverse complement strand
TAGAATCAACATTAGAAGATTCAGTGGAAAAAGTTAAGAATATTCTCAAAAAAAGCAAAGTTGTCAATGAATGACATAGGAGTATTACCTGATTTTGATGGAACCGCTATTCATGATCATTGCTCCTCCTGTTATAAATTTGACTGTAAACACGCGGAATGTAACGCTCATATACTGAGAGAGCTTAAGTTTCTGCACGAGGAGAATGGGCAGGCATGGGCAAAGTCAATGTCAACACATCTAATTCGGGCTAAAACTTGCAGAGAAGAGAGTATTGTTCGAGGTACGGTTAACATGGATAATAATCTTCTTAATGAAATAGAACTGCAATTCGATAAGATATTTAGAATGGAAAAAGTTCGGCAGAAAATTTCAGGAACTATAAGAGGTAAAAAATCGTGCAGGGAAATAGCTAACATCAGAAGAGCTATATATCCCAGGGCCACCTCATGAAATTAAGTCATACTAAATAACCAGTCTCACGTAAACACTTTATATTTTCGGTGAAAAAAAACATTTTTGCTCTTTTTTTTCTTGACATACATTACTACGTGGTGTACTATACTAGCCACGTAGTAATGTATAATTAAAATAAGGAGTAAAAAATGGCACATCCAGACTGGGTCAATAAACACAAAATACCTAACTCCGAAATTAGGTGTATTCGTGAGAAATATTATCTTTACGCAATAACATCAAAGTGGTGCCAGGAAAAGAAACGTACCAAGAAAGTAACACTGAGGCAGATAGGGATTATTGATAAAGAATTTGGCCTTATTCCAACAGGAATGTCCCGTAAAGGCAAAGTTCCAAAAGGAGAATCAAAGATGAAGAGCGATGTGTTACTGGAAACCAACTTTCTTGATCATTTTGAAGTGATCGAAGATCCTCGACTGCAGAGGAATCAGTTGTATACAGTTGAAGAAATATTATTGGTCACTTTAGTGGCGGTTATCTGTGGAGCTGAGGGTTGGCAGGACGTTGAGAATTATGGAAAATCTAAAATAAAATATCTGCGTTGTTATCTTCCCTATGAATGCGGGATTCCCAGTGATGATACCGTTCGGCGATTTTTTCGAGCGATCAATCCCGACTGCTTTAAGGAAATTTTTTCCAAGTGGGTTCAAGGTATCGCTAACGTCGCCAATGCCAAAGTGATTGCAATTGATGGTAAGAGTAATCGTCGCACTTTTGATGGAGAAGGTAACATGCTTCATATGGTAAGTGCCTTTGCCTCAGAAGCACGAGTTGTCTTGGCCCAGGAAAAAGTTGCTGATAAAAGCAATGAAATTACCGCCATTCCGTTACTATTGGATCTGCTAGATGTTAAAGGACATATTGTTACTATCGATGCCATAGGTTGCCAATATGCCATTGCAAATAAAATCGTTGACAAAGGCGGAGATTATATTTTCTCGCTCAAAGGCAATCAAGGTTCGCTGTCAGAAAAAGTTAAAGTATTCATGAGTACTCCCAGCACTCAAAATACCTGTTTAACATCGACGGATTATGACAAGGGGCATGGTCGGCTTGAAACTAGAATCTGCTTTGTTTCCAACGAGGTTGAATGGTTACATAAAGAGCACAAAAATTGGAAGACTATTCAATGCATTATCAGGATAGATTCAACACGGGAAGTAACTGAAAGAGGAAACAAAAAAATTACACAGGAAACCCGTTATCATATTTCATCGCTAAAAAAACCAACGCCTCAAGTGGCGTTGCGTGCAGTTCGCGATCATTGGGGCATAGAAAATACGCTGCATTGGACGCTTGATATGTCTTTCAATGAAGATTATTCTCGAATTCGCAAAGAGAATGCCCCACACGTGATGGCAATGCTTAGACATATGGCGTTAAATATTCTACAACAAGGAAAGCTTCAGCAGAAAAAACATAAGCGCCAATCTATAAAAGGACTGAGAAAAATGTGCTCATGGGATAATGATACTTTGAGCAAATTTATATCAAAATATCACAGTCAAACAGAATCTTCATGAGGTGGCCCTGTATCCCCCCCCCATTTTAATTTTCTGTTTTTTGAAAGCACTTTCTGGAAATCAGCTCTTGCTGATGTAGAGTTAGTTTTTAAAATTTAAACAGTTGCGCTTGGCATTTAAAGGCGCAAAGAATTAAAGTTTTTTTACAATTTTCAGTTGTTAAAATTGTGTTATTACTTCTATTGTAATACAAGATTTGAGAAATTTAAAAAGGAAGAGGAGTCTTGATATGGAAATTAACAAGGAAAAAAGAAATGGTATTACTTGTTTAAGAATTGATGGCAGTCTGGACGCTTCGAATTCTTCCATAGCGGAAAAAAACATACGTGATGCCATAGTTGAAGGAGATATCAACCTGATTATTAACCTTTCTGAGTTACAGTACATTAGCAGTGCGGGATTGAGAGTCATTCTTGTTGTAGCAAAAGATATTAAAGCCAAAAATGGTAGAATTGTCATTTGTTCAATGACTGAGAGTGTAAGAAAAGTTTTTGATATAAGCGGTTTTACTTCT
>JAUPKV010000618.1 GCA_030837265.1 Methanobacteriota archaeon | reverse complement strand
TATCTCATATTGGCAGGTGGTCGGAATGTGAGATATATGGATACATCTGCGGAATATGGATATATAAACTGAAAAAATTAATTATTTGTCCTATTTTGTACTGTTTGTTTACTTTCGGATTCAAGGAACGGTAAGCCCTTAAAGCCTTGCTCCGCTCATTTTTACGGCTGTATCGTAACCAAGTATCCCTCCGATTAACCCTCCTGTGCATGCAAGTACAAGCTGGACTCCTATATACCAGGGTGCGTAAGAGATTTTCCACTCGACGGGGGCATAGAGCATGTAGAATACAAGGGTTGAGACCACGCCTCTTGATATGCCGTAGATCGCGGCTGTCAGACGCCTGTCTGCGTAATCCATCCTGAATAAGAGGACCAGGAGGTCAACCACGACTCCCTCGGCCAGGTAAAAACCCAGCCACATGATCTGGGAACCCCAGATAACCATACTGATAAGCAGGACGCAGGTAAAAAGCAAAGTTGCAGTTCCGGGCTTTCGGACCAGCTGGAGGGCTACTACCATCAGGACAACTGTAGGAATTGCAATAACCAGCCCGTCAAACCAGCCCAGGTTGATGAGTTTACTTATGTACCTGAACACGACTGCGATGACGGCTGCAAGAAGTGCTATAGTAATCAGGTCTACGGTCGAAAAGAGCTCGAGGACTCCAAAACGTTTTACGGCAAATAGAATAATAATAAAGAGCAAGAGGCTTGCCACGATCGTAAGATAAGTCAGCCAGGACGGCGGAGGTATAATGCTTATAGACTGACTTACGGATTGTTCGTTTTGTTTCCCCCCTTCAAGATAGACATTGTGAATTCTGAAGGTGACCTCTTTTTTGAACTCAATAGAAGCCGGTGGTTTTACATCAAGCAGGAGGCCTGCACTTTGTCCGGGAGAAAGGTCTCCGACTTTAGCTGTAATATCCTGTCCTTCCTGTCCTTCCTGTCCTTCTTTTGTTATGAGATAAGGCTGGGAAGGGATCGTAGTTCCCAGGTCTTGCGGAACTTCGATCAGTACGGTTATATTATGTAAGGGTTCGCTTCCGAGATTCTGAATGTTTATTCTGCCTCGTTCCCAGGTTTGTCCGGCTACAAGGACGTTGGAAACCTGATTCTTATCAAGGGGTATTTCCAGAGTACATCCGAGGGTAGATGTTGATGAGTCGGGGACTGCTCCGGATATGGTAATTCCGGGAGCAAAGGAAGTTGCCAGGATCAACGCAAGTATTATTACAAGAATCCGTCCGTATTTCATGTTTTACCTCATTTTAATCTGGGCTTGCTTTCAGTTTCCTGCTTTTTTCTGAACTTCAGGATAAAAGCAATGCAAACTAGAAGACAGACGATGATCACCGGAAGGGGCACCTGTCCACTTTTTGCGCTTTTTTGCTCATGGAGTTTCAGATACTCGTCATTTGACTCCGATTCGGAAACAAGGACTGCAACACAGGGGTGCAAATAGCCTTCATCTCCTCGCTCAAAGCGAAGGACACTTTTCTCGGTCTCTGGTGTGACTGAAGTTGAATACAGGTCAAAGTACTTTCCCTGAGCAGATTTCCCAACATCGCTTCCAATATTCGCGGAATCAAAGTAAAGCTCGTCCCTTTCTCCTTCGGTGCCGGCCACAAGCATGGTATGGAGGCTTGATTTTTTACCCGGGGATGTGCCCTCGAAGGTGCTTGTTACGCTATCTTTCTTATTGGTATATGTAAGAGCATAATTACCTTCATTGATCCAGAACCTTACCGGAGGCAAAGACCTGTTCTCAGAAACGGCTACGAGGGTGATGCCGTAGGGGCCCCCTCCCGGAATCCCCGATGAGACCGAAACCTCATTCGTCCCTGCATGGAGAGAACTGTTAGCATCGAAACAGTAAAGGCCGACTCCCCAGGCCGAAACGTAAGTTGGTTCTTGCTTTATTCCAAGTTCTTTTCCATTGACCGTAACATTGATACTATTCCCACTTTTGTAGTTCCAGACCGGTACGTACAGCCTGGCATATTTTACCTCTCCTGCAGGCAATTTGAAATACTGGAGGTAAGGGTTTTCTCCGGTATAGCCGTGCCCTCCATCAACGTATACGTCTCCTCTGACAACTCCTTCTGCAATCGTATACGGGGGAATGCCGACTCCTTGCCAGCCTCCGTTCCCGGAGAAGAAGAAGAAAAGAAGCAAAAGTCCGGTTCCAAGCAACCCTATTATTAAGATTTTTTTCTTATTATCCAGAATAACCATCTCCGGAAAAACTGACAAGTTGTATATTCAAAAATGCCTCAGAGCTTTGACAGGGTCCATTTTTGCGGCCCTCCAGGCAGGGTAAAGCCCTGCGAGCACGGACACGCACATGGAAATTATAAACCCGGCTGCAAGAATCTCGACGTTCAGGGCAGTCAGGTGGCCGATATTTTCTATTCCGAGCCGTGATACCAGCAGGGGCCTTCCGATTATATCTATGAGCGTTGAGAAAATCACGCCAAACAGGTCTCCGAAAATCCCTCCGAGCGCCCCTATTAACAGGCATTCGGCCAAAAACATTTGCAGGATATCAGATTCCGAAGCTCCGAGGGCTTTTGAGATCCCGATCTCCCTGGTTCGTTCGTAGACCGAGACAACCATTGTGTTGACCACCATTAAACCACCTACAAGCAGGGAAATGCTCGAGAAAAAGGCGAGAACAAGGGTCACAGCGTTCATTATCCGGTTAACTGAGTCAATTTCGTCCTGGGCACTTGAACTGGCAAGCCCGAGTTTTTCTATCTGTCTCCTGGTTTCGGGAACAAGAGAGGAACTTTCTACTTTAACCAGAGCCCCGTCATAGTACTCCTTTTTGCTGAGTCCCTTTGCATATTCAAGTTTCATAAAGGCTCCTGAGTCGATTTCGCTCCCTGTTGGCTTTAGATAACCCACGGGAATTAAGCTTACTTCCTTGTCGAGCGGCCTTCCGTCTTCTCCGTAAAGACGCAGCCTGGCGGTTATTGGAGTCCCTATTTTTATCCTGTCCAATTTTTCCAGTTTTTCCCACAAATCACTTCCAAGTACTACCTGGCCCGGTCCCCCGGGCGCAGCCTGGTCCTGCCCACTCTCAAACCAGCTCCCTCCGGCAAGCTCAAGCTCATTTGCAGTCCTGTAGTTTTCCTGGATGCCGAACAGGTCAAAATAGCTTCCCGAAGGGCTAACATAAGCATCCTTAACATAAGGACAAACCATTTTTCCGTACTCTTTTAATTCTTCAACTTTCGAGTCGCTTATAAGGATGAGTCCATTATCTCTTAAACCCGGAGAAACGTCAATTAAAGTCAGGTCTCTGGACTCCTGAATCTTTTCTACCGCATTAATACGGAGGCCTTCTCCAAAGGAGACGACAGCTACTACTGATGCTACTCCAATTGCGATCCCAAGGAGAATCAGCAAGGTCCTGAGTTTTTTAAGCCGCAACTGCCTTATTGCCATTGAGAATTCTTCAATCAAAATTCCTTCACCAATCCTGTTTCCGTTTTCATACTGCAGTGTAGCAAGTATGAGCCAAAACGTAGCCAGATAAAAGCATCATTGTTACCGTAAAGTATATTCATGAATGAAAAAATACTATGAACCTTACACTCAATGCTACTTAATTTAAATCAATTAACATAAATTATGAATATATATCTCTTTTGATTTTTAATGCATATTATTAAAAACAAAATCAAATTTGGTAGGTGGAATACCTCTGATTTGCCAATGAAAAGGGGATTTGCCAATGGAAAGGGGATTTTCCAGTGAAATCAGGCATATTTACAGGCTTAATTATGGTATCTCCATAAGATATGATTAAAATCCGAATATATATGACGAAATATTTTAGAAAACATAGCAAATTATTAATACAAAATTAATTCGATGAGTATAATTAGTTTGACTTTTATAGGATTTGAGTATATGAAGATAGGAATTGTTATTCATAATGTCCAGCTTATGGATTCACCTCAGATAATTAAAGAAATTATTACACTTATCTCCAGAGAAAATATTATCAAAGCCTGCCTTTGCGGCACATTAGGAAAAGTTGCGGTAATTGATGCCGGCCTGGAGGACCTGGTTGAAATTAACCAGTTTCTGAATCCGAGTGCCTGTATTGAGGCTCTTTTCAGATCAAACGACCTGGTATGTCTCCTTAACCACGGCAGAGAGCTCAAAACAGGCCGGACTTTCGGAAGGATCGTAGTCTCGCATGTAGAAAATCCTGAGGAAAAACCTCTGGTCCAGATTGAAAGGCCCGGCTGCCCGGACGGTGAACTCATCCCATGGAACCAGGCTGCCAGGCCCTATGTTGAGAAATTCTCCGGATTGCTTAATCTGAAAGTCTCCGAGCCGCCCCTTCAAATCAATACTCTGGAGATTACCAACCAGGGAAGGCGGGTTCAAAGAAGAGTGTCAGCCATTCCGGGAGCATACATACTTGTTGAGGGGATAATAATCGGGAAAGCTACTTCCTCCGAGGTCATCCTTGTTACCGAAGATGGATTCCTTACCTCGATGATGGGGGGAATTCTAAAAGAGCAGGGTGTCGAGATCCTGCATAAGCACGAGGAAAGAGTGCCCATAGACCTTTCCAGGTCCTGGGTAAAAACCGGTGTCCCGCGGAAAAATTCCGAAATCCGTAAAAGCTCTCTTGAAGTCAAAAACGAATTGGTGTCAAAAACTGCTTTTTTAGCAAAGAGCTGTTTAATGGAAACAACACCTGAACGCGGAATTAAGGTCGTTCTTCTAGATCACTGTGCAGAGCGTTCACTTGAGCTGATTGATGGAATAAATCTTGCCATCACTATTGGAGACGACACAACGGAGATTGCCGGAAGTATCTTTTCCAGGTTTGGAATCCCGATTCTTGGAGTTATGGACGGTGACTGTGACGAACTGGCATCTTCGGTTACCTATTCTACCGGTTCCGTGATCCTTAATTTAAAATCCGGGCAGGATGACGAATTCGGGAGATTAATTCTAAGGGACATTTTTTCAGGAGATAATCCCGCTTTTTTTGAAAATATCGAAAACCTCAAGTTAAGGATAATAAATCTTGCAGAAAATTCTCTTGAATCCATCTCAAAATACTAATCCATTTATGTATCCGCACAAAAGCCAGGATAAAGGCCTGAATGTAAAAAATCACATTCAATTACGTTTAAAACTGTCAGAAAAATGAGGTTTGTAAATGAGAATAAAAATTTTGCTATTCTATATTGCTTTCCTGATCTCATTGCAAGCAACTACAGCTTATGGTATGGGTATTGGAGTAAGCCCGGGAAATATGAGTTTTAAGCTTGCTCCCGGAACGTCTGTAGAGCAACCGTTATATGTGATAAATACAGGAAACGAAACCGCAAATTACGATGTTTTTGTTAATGAAAGTAATTATCAAAACTGGTTTACCTTTTCTCCATCTTCTTTTACTCTGAAAGCAGGAGAACAAAAAGAAGTTAAAGTCACACTCACAGTTCCCGCTTCTGCCGAAACAGATGTCAAATGCAAGATAAAAATCCCTTGTACAGTACCGGGAAAAACTGTCGGGGCAGGAATAATAATTCCTGTTCATATCGAAATTTCTATATTATATGTGTGGGAAAGTTTTACGGAATATGTCGGTAACTCAGGACTGAATGAAATTAAACAATTTTTTGTGAATTGCAGTCAGGTGGGGGTTAATTTTATGCAAAATACCACCGACATAAGTGAGAAAATGAAAGGATCTGTCGAGAAGTCGGAGGCATTTGCAACCGGCATTTTCCAGAATACGACTAAAAGCCTGAATAATACAATCAAAAGCTCTGGTGAAAAAGACCCTTCGGCTTCAGTCAATATTCATGGTTATGCAGAAAAACTCCATGCCTTACCTGGTTTTAATATTCCTCTTGAATTAATATGCCTGGTGATTTCGGGAATGCTAATGAGAAAGCGGTTACTTAAGTAACTCTCAGCTGTTTGTCATGAAAGTACGAGGGGAAATTTTCCTCACGTGCTCTTTTCACACTCTTTTCTTTTACAGTTATATTTCCGTAAGGCCTATATTCTTAATCTTTAGGCGATGCCGTTCAACTCCTTTCTTCGTGCGGACGGATCCCACCAGACTACAGCTGAGCGGTATTTCCTGATACACGGCCCTTCACCGGAATCCCTGTACAGGGCCTCTCGGATAGTCTCTTCAACTTCAGGCGTTACTTCAGTATAAATTGAGTAGAAAACTCTATACATCCTGAGCATGTTTTCAGGTGTTCTCATGCTCGTATAATCAATGATTCTGACCTGAGGTATCCTGCCGTGTGTGTAAAGAAGGTTATATATCAACGGGTACTCGGGATATTGCGGATATGGCATATTACCCATGATTTTCTTCCAGAGTTCAGATTCAAAATTCTGCCCCGTACCTACTCCTCCGACCAGGCAGCAGTGTCCCCGTGTAATTTCTTCCATCCGGCCGATCTGGTCCATGATATCACGGAACATCCAGATAACGGTTGAAGTGAGAGTGAGATCATACTTAACTCTGGACTCCTTGCTGTTCACATCCTGCCAGAGCTTTGGAACAATAGTATAATTACTCACTCCTGCTTCCGCAGCATTTCGACGGATCATGCCAATCATCCCCTCCGCAGGTTCAATAGCGGTGAAATGGTTAACCCTCCGCGCAAAGGGTATGACAAACGTTCCCGGACCCGAACCAATCTCAAGGACACGCGCATGTGGAGGAACTATCCCATGTTGTTCGAGAGTGGAGTAGACCGATTCCCCGAACTCGTACTGGTTCGTCTTCCTGGATTCCGAGTAATCCTCTGCTCGTTCACTCCAGTCATCAAGCTCATAGTCCCTTAGCATTATTCTCGACCGGGAATCGTAGCTGTCTTCCCAGGATCTGACCCAGTCCATACCGGATATAAGAGCACTGTCTGTCATGCTACCTTCCACCATAAAACACCCATTTTGCCGCTAACCTGATACATACCACTAATGGCGTGACTCTGTACCCACTCCCGGATAACCGTGCTGTCCTCGGGATTCAAAGGCCGATATTTCTCGACAAGGTTTGTGACTGAGGCGATTGCTGATGAAACAGGCCGCGTAAGTGTGTAATCGATCACATCGACATTTGGGTACACTCCTGAATCATTGAGAAGGTTGAATATCGTGATGAACTGATCAAATCCTCCGTCATCGATTCCGAGTGTTTTCGTCAGTTTGAGTGCCTCAGATGGGGCTTCGAACCCATGGGCAAGGCAGCAGTACCCACTGGAAACTGCTTCCATGCGTCGTATTTGTTGCAGAATATCCGGAAACTGCCAGAGTGCATGGCAACAGATTACTAAATCATACATCTTCAAATTAGCTTCCTCATCTACCTCCTGCCATACCTGCGGGATTATTTCAATGTTGGAAAGCCCTCTGCTCCGTGCATATGACATCAACGCCGCTGCCATTCTCTCTGCGGGCTCAACTGCAGTTACCCTGCATGCCCGCTCTGCAAATGGGACCGTTATCGCACCTGGGCCCGATGCAATATCAAGCACATGCCACGCTTTCTGTAGCAGCTTTTCTCTTTCAAAAATACGCAGGATATTCCGGCCATGATTACAATCGCTTGCCATAACCATATCGGAATAATCCTCTGCCCTCCTGTTCCAGTATCCTGTGGTAGAAAGTCGGTTCATCTCATCGATACCTTTAGCCCATGCTGTTTCCCAATCAATTTGTGTAGTCATGCTGTCTCCTATTAATTAATAATTTCACAATATAACGTGTTAATATATGAATATCTGTTTTCTATTTATTATCGAAAAATATGAAAACAATTATAACTAATAACATAAATTGTTATTCCCAGGATGGCTATTATAACCACATATGGAACATCGAACGGGAATAGGATTCTTGATGTTCAACAGCTGTATGTACACTTTTCCACATCAGACAAGATCATCCGGGCAGTTGACGGCATTGACATCAGCATCATGGAGTCGGAGACATTTGCAATTGTAGGGGAAAGCGGAAGCGGAAAATCAGTTTTGGGCCTTGCCCTTCTCGGACTGCTGCCTGTAAACTGTACTGTTACCGGGATTATACGATATCGTGATGTCGACCTTCTAACCCTCTCTGAAAGCGAACTAAAAACAGTACGTGGAAGAAAAATTGCCTGGGTTCCGCAAAATCCTGCCGGAGCCATGAATCCTTTAATGACTGTAGGAGACCAGATAGGAGAACCGATCTTACTCCATCTGGAGAAGAACCGAACTATTGTTAGGAAGAAGGTCCTTGAACTCCTTCGATTAATTCGAGTAACTCCTCCCGAAGAGAGGATAGACTCATATCCTTACTCTTTTAGCGGCGGAATGCTTCAGCGGTCACTTGTTGCAATGGGAATTGCAGGGCTTCCGGAAGTGCTCATAGCCGATGAGCCTACGAAAGGTATAGACGTAATGAATAAACAGGCTATCTCTTCCCTTCTCCGGATCGTACGCGAGAAAGGGATTACCTTGCTTGTTATTACTCACGACCTCTCGTTTGCCAAAACTCTTGCAGATAGGGTCGCAGTCATGTATTCCGGAAGGATCGTAGAGGTCAGGGAAAAAATAGAGTTTTTTAACGGTCCGCTTCACCCCTACGCCAGAGGACTGCTTCGTTCACTTCCGGAAAATGGCCTTCACCCCATATCAGGCAAGACCCGAGAGTCAGATAAATACGATGGAGGTTGCAGGTTCCGTTTCCGCTGCACATGTGAAATGGAACGATGTAGAATAGAACCGCCCCTCATCCCTTTTCCGGACGGATCTTCGGTCAGGTGCTGGTTGTATGATTGAAGGAAAAAAGTTGACAAAGATATTCGCACCCGGCTCTCCCGGGAAAAATAAGATTATCGCTGTCGACGATGTGGATATCAGGATTGATGCAGGAGAAACACTTGCTCTTGTAGGGGAAAGCGGATGCGGTAAATCAACCCTTGCGAAAATGCTCCTGCTGCTCATCCCTCCGACCCGGGGAGAGGTATTCTTTGAGGGACAGGATCTGACACGGTTGAACGAAAAAGAACTTCGCCCCATCCGAAGAAAAGTACAAATCGTGTCACAGCAGCCTGAAAGTGCGCTAAATCCACGGTGGAAGATTGCAGACTCCATCTGCGAGCCTTTTCGCATACATAAGGACGCATTAACTCCCGGAAGGCAGATCGGGGAAGAATTGGAGCAGCTCCTCGAGCTTGTCGGGCTTGAACCTGAGCAGGCAGCCCGATACCCTCACCAGCTTAGCGGCGGAGAGTTACAGCGCGCGGTCATTGCCCGAGCAATTGCGCTCGAACCGACCTTTATAATCTGCGACGAACCGACTTCAATGCTGGACGTATCCACTCAGGCATCCATTGTCCGCCTCCTGCAGACACTCCAGCACAAGCTTGACTGTGCTCTTCTCTTCATTACTCACGACCAGAAGCTTGCTCAAGCTATTGGAGACCGGATCGCCGTAATGTTTGGAGGACAAATAGTAGAAGAAGGACGGAACGTCCTTGATAGACCTCTCCACCCATTTACCCACAGGATCTCATCAATTCCTGACTCCGGTTCCTTGCTATTATCGGAACCTCAAGGAACAAAGGTTCCAGGTTCATGCGTATACTATCAATTCTGCCCGGATAAGACCGAAAAATGCCTTTCCAACCCTGAAACGCAGGAATATGTGGACAGACGGGTGCGCTGCCATAAAGTTTCACCTGCTTGATACCTGTGTATTCCTAAAATTCCTCCAAACATTACCCAACAAATTCCTCCAACAGATTACCCAACAGATTACCCAACAGATTACCCCGAATTAAGATGATTAATCCGAAATTTCCTGTACGCAAATTTTTGCAACATGTAATGATACACAACAGTATCGGGTGTGATTAATAAATATGAAAACAAAAGAGGGAATTCTCTTCATTCTACTGGCTCTCGTTGTCCTGGGAGCAGGCTGTACGGACAAGGAACAAAAACAAGAAATTCAGACATTATCTGTCTCGGGACAATGGAGTCCTAATACAATCGATCCTCACCTGTCAGGTTCTATGCCTCAAAGGCTCGGATATGCAGAAACTCTTGTGGGAGTCGATTATGCCGGAAAAATGATCCCAAACCTTGCAAAATCCTGGGAAGCTTCCGGCGATGGGAAAAAATGGACTTTAATATTGAGAGATGGTGTTCGATTCCATGATGGGACGCCTTTTACAGCCGAGATAATGAAAGAATCTCTCGAAAGGTCTTTTAACAAGTCGGCATCGGTATTCAAAAAAATTCCCGTAACATCTATTGAGGCTCCGGACAACCTGACACTAATAGTCAACCTGAACTCAACCTTCCCTGCACTTCCTGCCTATCTCTCTAAAGGAGAAACTGCTGCCCTTGCTCCCGGGTCCTATGATGCAGACGGCAATGTGACAAAGCCTATCGGCACCGGACCTTTCATATTTGAATCCTGGAAACCGGAGGAAGAAATTGTTATAGTCAAAAATAACAATTACTGGGGACAGGTCGCTTCTGTTGATAAAGTGATTTACCGGATAATCCCTGAAGAGCTTACAAGAAAAATGCTCATGGACAGCAAGGATATCCAGATAGCTATGATCCTTTCGCCTGAGATTGCTGAAAAATATACAACGGAGGCTAACTACACCGTCCTGCAGCAGCCGATTGCTCGCGTGAGGATGATGGGTTTCAACACGGAAAAAGAGCCTTTCAACGATAAGAAGGTGAGGCAGGCTGTCAATTATGCCATTGACCGGGAGGCAATAGTGAATTATGTCCTGCATGGATACGGGACCACGGCTGCTGGACTCTTCCCTCCGGAGTTTTACTGGGCAAATAAGGATATTGCTCCCTATACATTTGAACCGGAAAAAGCAAAATCCCTCCTCAATGAAGCAGGCTGGACAGATTCGAATGGGGACGGAACCCTTGATAAAGATGGGAAAGCTCTGAAGATTACACTTGTCACTTATCCGGAAAGGGCAGAACTGCCGCCGATCGCTGAGGTAATCCAGCAACAACTCAAAAAAGTAGGCATAGATACGGAACTTAAGGTTCTCAATACCGATGCTGCAAACTCTCTCCGAAACAAAGGTGAGTTTGATATTTTCCTTGTCGGAAGAGGACTGCTTTTCGTGCCTGATCCGGATGAAATCATGATGACGGATTATCATTCTAGCGGCACATCTGAAGATGGTTGGGGTGCTTATCGCTGGCATAATGACCGTGTGGATGAGCTGCTCGAACAGGCCAGGACCACCTCCGACCTGGCAGCCAGAAAAAAACTCTATGATGAGGTCCAGGCAATTGTCGTCGAAGAAGCGCCTGTATCGTATCTCAATTACTATGTTAATATCGACGTCACAAATTCAAATATAAAGGGATACCATCTCCACCCTACGGAGTACTCTCTGGACCTTCAGAATGTCTCAATTGCCTGATGTGGGTTTATACCCACACCCTGGTTTAAAAGGATTTGAGATGAATGATGCGTGCAATCATATTGAACCGCCTCCTTCAACTGGTACAGGTATTGATTGGGATTTCGCTTATCACCTTTGCAGTAATCTCCCTTTCACCCGGAGACCCGGCTGAGATTACTCTTCGAGCCACCCTTGGCACTGAAAGCCCGCCAAAAGAAGCGGTGGCCAGACTTCACCAGGAAATGGGACTTGACGATCCCTGGCATATCAGCTATTTAAAGTGGGCTTCAAGGGTTGTACATGGGGACCTGGGATATTCTTACCAGACAAAAAGGAGCACTCTCGAAGAAATCGCACACGCTCTACCCGTAACCTTCTGTCTCGCCTTCATTTCAATGTTTTTTTCAGCTGCTGTAGCTATTCCGCTTGGAATCGCCGCAGCACTCAGACAGAACGGGCTTGTGGACCATATCTGCAGGCTTAGCTCTGTAATCAGCCTATCAAGTCCGGAATTTTTCGTTGCAATAATCTTTATGCTCATCGGAGGGGTCTATTTAGGTATCCTTCCCGTTGCAGGAGTGGGGGGAATAGAGTATTTCATCCTTCCCTCCCTGACTCTCTCGGTCGGCCTCATAGCGGTAACAATGCGCATCATGCGGACGAGCATCATTGAAACGCTTGAGAAAGATTATATCAGGACAGCCCTTGCAAAAGGGCTAAGCCGTCGAATGGTTATCCGGCGGCATGTTCTCAAGAACGCGCTGCTCCCTGTTCTAATATATATGGGCACCCAATTCGGATGGATTTTTGGAGGGGCAGTTACTATTGAAAGCATTTTTGCACTCCCCGGAATTGGAAGGCTTCTTGTTAATTCCGTTTCCTCAATGGATATTATGGTAGTCCAGGGTTGCATACTTACTTTTGCAGTTATTGTTGTCCTGGTCAATCTAATCGTCGACCTCGCCTACCTATATCTTGATCCTTCAATAAGGCCTCAGGGAGAATAACATGGAATACTCACAATCGGATGAAAAATGGACCGTTTTCGGAATAAACCGCGTCTGGATACTTCTGCGAAGCAATGCGGCACTTACAATTGGTATTCTGCTGTTTGCTCTCATCTCCATGATGGCTATAACGGCTCCGCTTATTTCACCACATGACCCTGCAGAAATGCATTTTGAAGAAAGGTTATCTCCTCCGTCGGCATCCTTTCCCCTGGGGACCGATCAGTTCGGCCGATGTATTTTCAGCCGTGTGGTGTATGGCGCGCAGACCTCAATTTTTATTGCAATCGTTTCAACTCTTATCATCGTGCCTGCAGGGATAATCATAGGTATGTATGCAGGATATTTCAGCAGGCTTGATGCATGCTTGATGCGGCTGACGGATATCCTGCTTGCCTTTCCCAGTATAGTCCTTGCAATTGCAATAGTGGGTGTTGTAGGCCCTACTCCTGCAGGTATTATTCTTTCCCTTTCCATTTCAGGCTGGGCAAAGTACGCGCGAATGATCCGAGGCTCTACTCTCTCGTTGAGAAATAGCGGATTTGTCGAGGCAGCAAGAGCGCTCGGTGCATCTGAGAGATACATTCTTTTCCGTCATATCCTTCCCAATAGTTACGGACCTATCATTGAAATTGCCACGCTTGGGCTAGGGTCCAAGATTATTGCAATTTCCGGGCTTGGATTCCTCGGGCTTGGGATTCAGCCCCCAACACCGGAACTGGGGGCCATTTTAAAAGACGGGTTGGTGTACCTTCAGACTGAGCCTATGATAGCCTTATCTTCAGGTGGCATGATTATGTTATTTGTCCTTGCGACAAATCTCATCGGTTCCGAATTGAGGTCCATTACCGATCCCAGGTCTGATACAATATGGTTTTGATTGGCGAATAAATATATCGAAAAAGGATGCAATTAGCAAATATACCATTTTGGTATGTATGTATCAAATTCATCATACCATTCCAAAATATTTTTGTTTAGCCCGATCATATTGCTGACTTCTTCCTGTCCAAATTGAATTGTCCAGGGAATTGATGAAAGTTGGTTACTCGCGATATATAAAGCCATCAATTTAAAAAATAAATCTGGCACATCATGATGGAAATATCCGTTTATACGTCCCGAAGCAAACGCGGCACTTATATTTGCACACCAGGTAATGCGATTGAATTCCTCCCATGGGTCACCATAGTCGAGTCTGTTAAAATCAATTATTCCCAGTGTTCCGGACTTTGTTATAATCATATTTCCAACATGATAGTCACCGTGTTGGAAACTTTGGGGGCGATTCTCTAATAGATGCCTGTTTTGCTCAATATATTCGAGAATTTTATCTTCTCCCTTCAGATGAATTCCACAGGCTCTATAATTGGCAATATTTCTGTTTATTTTGCGATTGAAAAGCTCCGGCCATGACACCTGATCTTTTGGCGCAGAAATCTGATGTATGGTTTTTAATACTTCTCCGGCTTTAACGCCTAGCTCGTATTGCTCGTTGTGGCTTAGCATAGGAAGAACAGTTTCTGCATCCTCCCCTTTTATCCAGGTCAGTAAAGAATACACAGATTGATTGTTATCACAAATCCCGAAATCAATTGGACGCGAAATTAAAATATCAATGTCATCAAGCTGCTTTATTGCTTCAAATTCACGTTTCTTATTCTCATATTGTGATATGTCCGAGGTCCTGAGCAATAATTCCCGGCCATCCGTTGTTTGGATATAATATTTCTGATCGTTTGACCATCCCTTATTAATTGCCTTTACTATTTGCCATTTACTGGAACCGGGGATTTCATTACAGATTTTAATCATGTTAACAGCTCTATGAAAACAGAAAAAACCAGATAAATATAAAACCAGATAAATATGGTAGTATCAGGAACTGGACTATTAAATTTATGCCTCACTTAAGGAACCATACAGTAAGATGAATCAGGTTAAAAAATCATCTGAAGAAAACGTAAACTC
>JAUPKV010000617.1 GCA_030837265.1 Methanobacteriota archaeon | reverse complement strand
TGGAAGTATTCCTGTTTTTCTGTGGAGTGGCGGCAATGACACTTTCAGGCTTTGTCGAAATTTCGGGTACGGAAACAGGCTGGAGAATGGAGATCATCGAGGAAGCACTGACTGCGCCTCTGCATGTTGGAGAGATATTCGGTATTCCAATCGGCATATTTCAGATAGTGCTTGTTGTCGGATTGATCATCTATAAATGGCATGAACCGATCCATAAAGCAATCAGAAAATTGACCGATGCGCTTTCTCCTAAGATTATGGCTTTTCTCCTGATTGTTGTCCTTGGTTTATTTTCCAGTGTAATGTCCGCCATTCTTGCGGCAATAATTCTCGTTGAGATGGTTAATGCAATGCCCCTCTCACGAAAATCCAAGATCGATCTCACAATCATTGCCTGCTTCTCAATCGGACTTGGCGCTGCGCTTACCCCTCTTGGAGAACCTCTTTCAACAATCGCTATCTCAAAATTATCTGGTGCTCCTTACCATGCCGGATTCGATTTCTTACTTAATATGCTCGGCATCTATATCGCTCCAGGAATCCTTGCATACGGTATTCTCGGAATGTTCTTCATAGGAAAAGCTGATCCAAAAGACGTTGGAATGAAAGCAGCAGACTATAACGAGACTGTGAAGGACGTCATAATGAGGGCTGTTAAAGTCTATGTGTTTATTATGGCTCTCGTATTGCTTGGAGATGGTTTCAAGCCCATTATATTCGAATATTTCATACAAATACCTTCAGGGATTCTTTACTGGGTTAACATGGTCTCAGCTGTCCTTGATAACGCTACTCTGGCAGCTGCTGAGATAGGACCTGCTCTTAGCGAACTGCAAATAAAGAGTATACTTATGGGCCTTTTAATAGCAGGTGGAATGCTGATTCCAGGAAATATCCCGAATATCATTTCTGCAGGCAAACTGGGTATAACCAGCAAGGAATGGGCAAGGCTCGGATTACCTCTTGGACTTGTTTCGATGGCTATTTATTTCGTCATCATCTTTGTGCTTAAGATCTGATCAAAATATGCCCAACTAACTTTATACGAATTCAGTTCCAAAATCCAGTGATGAACGTAAAATTAAAAGTCGCTGAATTTTGGAACAAATTTTTGATACAGCTTCCCAAATTATGCTTAATTGGCTAAATTTTTTAAAATTATATTCAAGATCAGTTTCAATTATCAATCCTTATTTTGCAGTTATTCTCTCCTCTACTAGTGTCGCGTCAATCCTCAAAGATTTAACGATTCTGAATAGTTGCGATTGATTTTATACGACATTTTGCTGTTGACTCGACACTACGGTAGAGTGACTAATTTCCTGTAAAATCACAAATATCAAGAAGTTAGTGAGCAGATCTCTCAAGCCTTTAAAAGAAGGCTTTATTCAAATTATTTTCGTATAGTATCTTTTTAATATCCTTTTTCAGTTCAGGCAGTCTTTCATTTGCAGTGTTCCAGACAACATTCAAGTTCACGCCAAAGTAAGCGTGGATTATGATATCCCCAATTCCAGCCATTTTTCTCCAGAAAATAAAAGGATATTCCTGTCTTACCTCTTAAGGAATATGCTTTGTGGCTGGTTCCGTCGCAAAAAAATATTTCTGCAATTTGACACTATAATTTTCACCTTTAGGTGTCATTTTCTTAATGAAAATGAGTGACTTTCCGAATTGTGAAGATTTTCGCTGATTTTGTAAAAAAGCCAGATTTTTTGCAATGGAACCAAGGTAAATGAAAAAGGTGTGGAAGAAATGAAACAGTATACCTCAATCGAAGAATTATTTGAAGATAATAAAGAGCTTTTTGATACAGATAAGAAAAAAGCTTGGTTCCTGATAGGAAATGTGTACAGCAGAGTGATGTACCAATCAAAAAAGTACTATGAAGAGAAAAAAGCAAATGTGAATGGAGAATCCAAAAATCCAGTTTCTTATGATGTATCCTATCTTGAAAATGGGTTCATATTCAAAAATTTTGACTATGGAACTTTCATGGACTTCGCAACTAAGTGCACTGAACTCCTGATAAAGTATGGGGTATACAGCAGGGCCGGATATCTTAAAGCGGATATCTCACAGGCAATTTTGCTAATGGATGGACAAAATACCAAAACAAGCACAAGCGAAGCAAAATATATGTTTGTAGCAGGACTTAACCAGTTCATCAAACACAAAAAGAAAGAAGACAACAAAGGGGATATAGAATTCGAGGACGAAAAACACAGGAAATAATGGAAGAAGATGCCAAATATCAACGACAACAAAATACTTGATGTTTTGGGATGCAACAATGTCTAATCCCAATGGTGATATGCTGGGTTCCGTTGCAAAAAAATATTTCTGCAATTTGACACTATAATTTTCACCTTTATGTGTCATTTTCTTCTTAATGAAAATGATTAACTTTCCGAATTATGATGTGATTTTTAATGATTTTGTGAAAAAGTCAGATTTCTTGCAACGGAACCGAAAAAAGAACATATAAGGAAATGGCAGAACGTTTTGGAGTGTCAAAAAGATACATATTTTTTATTTTTGTAGATGACATTTTACCCTAAAATGTTGCTATCATAACGATTTATAGTCCCCTTTATGTCAACCTGGTGACGGTTCCCGAAGATTCGGACCAGAAGCCATATTTTTACCACATCTTTCATATTTTACATTATAGCTTAGGCACTAAATTTGGATCTTTCCCTTATTTAAAATAAATTTAAAATGTCCATGGCTATTTATAGGATTAAATACCATTATGTATTGCAGGATATTTGGGGACTCTATATTTATAACTACTCTGCATAATACGTTTATATGGGATATTTGAGAAAGCTAAAATATATTTGGGGAGCTAAATTTATAGCTCACCTGCCTAAAAAATACAACGGGGCAAAAACCGTAAGTGAAACAGGCAAAAATACTGCGCCAGAAGCTACTAATGCAGCACTAAAAGAAGAGAAAGTATCAATTCCAGATGCGAAAGTGGAGACATCTAAATAATAGGTTTGATCTGTGAGTTATTGATTATGATTCACGCAATTAAGAAACCGTAAACTTGAGACCCTGGATTGTTAAAGCACAGTGCTTTTTCAAAACTCCAGTGTATTCGTTTCTTTAAGTTGTATTGATTTAATCTAAAAAACCAGGTACAATGTCCATCATACAAAATCGCCCACGTTTTGAAAAATGTAGAGATGGTATTGTGCTTTCGTTTTTCAATAACTCGCCCCAACATCAAATGTTTGACAAAATCAAAAAGATACTGAGTGTTTTTGTGGTACCCTTTTTTGTAGTGTCAATAACAGCTGTGGTAATACTTTTAATGGCATATACCATCGGGATAAAATTTGCCAATAACATATTCTTCCAAAAATGAATCTGGACGATTAATTGGTAAAATAATTCTCACATTTAAGCTCTTCATATACCTCAACAGTTCCTGCGTTCATCTTCTCAAAGACAGCAACCTTTTACCCTTAAATATTGTTATTTCTCTGCTTTACACGATTTGCCTAAACAAATGATGGGAAAAATCATGTTTTGTGTGGATATTTGACAGCTAAAGCCCTTATTGTACCCAATGTCAGTAGCAATACCGACATGCCCAAAATAAATTGATAATCATATTTTTGGGCATAGACCCCTGCCGAGATTTCACGCATGACTATTAAAATCGTAGCATCGGTTACATTTGTTAGTCTGATTTCTTTATGTTCTCGATAATCAACAAAAGTATTGAAAAGGTCAATAAGAACAAAAATTGTGAGGACACCAGATACTATTTGACCAAAACCGCCCCCAAGAGTCCCGAATAGAACTGATTTGATCTGTAGGAGGATATGTATCACCCCCACAAGTAGCGCCAGTAGCAGTATGTAAAGGACGAGAATAGTGACTAAATCAATAGTCATTTTAAATAATTTGTCATGGGTTATCATAAACGTTTTATAATGAGTTCTCATTTAATTTCTCCCTCCATTTATCATCGGCAAGATCGACATATTCTCTGTTTTTATACCGCTTTCCATGCCACCGTAAAAACTACTTAAACCCAACTAAAAATTGCTTTTTTGTTGCGTTTGATATTGGTTTTCCATTCATACGAACCCAAGTGCCGATTGTTAATTTTAACTCACCTGCGGCATTGATTGTTAGCTTGTCAAGGTCTGTTCTGAAATGCATTGGAAAATACACTACTTTTGTATTATTTTCAATCGTTGCTACAGATCTTGGGTTGTTCGGATCTCTAAAAGAAACTAGATATTTCAAGACAACTTTTTGGTTGACTTCTGAAACCTAGTCCTTCTTAAAAACATATTTATGTCGTCTAATGGTATCATTTATTATCATCAGTAATATATTACAGCACATTCCTAATGTAAGTTTAGCATAACCTAATATATAACTGATAGTAATTTTGAATATCCCTGATATTTATGTGATTATTTTGAGAGGTAAGGAAACTGTTTTTAACCAAGTCTAGGGGCTCTGTGTGAGTTAGGATACAAAGAAGATGGCTTTGCCTTGTAAGCCTCAGTAAAAGAAATCTATAGTCAAAGAAGACTCACGATTTCTGAGAAACTGAGTGTGCGGCCCGAAGCATACTTCATCTAAAATGGGGCTGTCGCATATGATTTGAGTTTATCTCATTTAAATTGTCGCAAAAGTTAATAAACTAAGTGGATCTAATTAAAATAGATACTTTTTATTATTTCTGGGTTTTTGATCGATTGCAACCACTGAATATTAAAAACACCGATA
>JAUPKV010000616.1 GCA_030837265.1 Methanobacteriota archaeon | reverse complement strand
GGTATTTTTTTGTTTGTCCTGATAGTTAGGTTAATTAAAACTAAATAAATGAGGTCATTCAAAAACAAGTGAGAAATAATCGAGACGATTGATGATGAATCCTGGAAAATTTGAAGATTATAGAGAAAGTATCGTAATACCGCTCTTTGAAACAGTAGTTTACCCGAAAAGCCGGACAAAACTGCTGGCGAACAAAATCACCGGGGAACTGCTATTGAATAAGATGAAGGATGCCGAATTTACGTATGCTGTCGGGCTGACAGTAAAAAGCGGCGTTAAAGCTTCAGAATTAACTATAGATAATTTGTATAAAACCGGAAATCTGTTAAAGATTTCATTTGTTCAGCCCTCTGATAATGGTTATCTGATTGCCGCAAGGGCTCTCTATAGAGTAGAGGTCGAATCCCTTTATCAGGTGGATGGAATAATTTACTCAAAATATGAACCTGCATCTGATCTTCCAGATCTCAATGAAGATATGCAGGTAGAAATAATGGAAGATGTTAAAAAGACGATTAATGAAATAAGCAATCGTTTTCACGGATCTGAGCAGTTTACTCGGCCAATAGAAAAAATGGATTCCGTTGATCAGATTATGGGCTATATTATGCCATTTATGCCCATAAAACTGGAAGAAAAGCAGAAACTTCTGGAGATTATTTCTGTTCGTGAAAGATATCTTACATTTCTTTATATTCTAACCAAACAGAAAGACAACATTAACTTGCAAATTGAAGTGGCAAAAAAAGTGACAGATAAAATCAATAAGTCAAACAGGGAAGCGATGCTGCGAGAGCAGCTTAAGGTAATTCAGGAAGAACTTAACGGAGGAGATGATTCCTCTTCGGGTGATGCAGGATATCGGGAAAAAATCGACAACTCGAAAATGCCGGAGGAAGTAAGGAAAAAGGCATTAGCAGAATTGAAGAAACTCGAAATGGGTGGCCCTCATAACCCTGAAGGCCACGTTATCAGGAATTACCTTGACCTCTTGCTTGATCTTCCCTGGGTAACGGAAGAGAAAAAGAGCATCGATATCGCAGAGGCCCGACGCGTGCTTGAGAGCAATCACAACGGGCTTGAGAAAGTTAAAGAGAGAATAATCCAGCATCTGGCAGTAATGAAATTAAAACACGAAAAACAGGGTTCAATCCTGCTCTTCGTAGGGCCTCCCGGTACCGGCAAAACAAGCCTTGGGAAAAGCATTGCAGATGCACTTGGCAGAAAATATGTCCGGGTAAGCTTTGGCGGTGTAAAAGATGAAGCTGAAGTAAGAGGGCACAGAAGGACATACGTAGGGGCCCTTCCCGGAAGGATCATACAGGGCATGAAAAAAGCAGGGACTAAAAACCCGGTATTTATTCTTGATGAAATCGACAAGCTTTCAGCTTCCTATTCAGGAGACCCGGCAAGTGCCCTTTTGGAAGTCCTTGATCCCGAACAGAATAACACGTTCTCGGACCACTATCTGGAAGTTTCGTATGACCTATCCGATGTGTTGTTCATAGCAACTGCCAACTCCGTGGCAAATATCCCCTGGCCGCTTCTTGACAGGATGGAGATGATCGAGATCTCGGGTTATACTAAAAATGAAAAGCTTGCAATCGCAAAAGATCATCTGCTGCCCTTTATTCTGGAAGAGCACGGTCTAGATGCGGATAAACTTCAAATCGAAGACAATGCCTTGCAGGTGACGATCGATAAATATACTCGCGAAGCCGGAGTACGCGGACTTAAAAAACAGCTTGCAAGGACTGCAAGGTTTGTATCCGAAAAGATAGTATCAGGAAATGTGGACTTTCCTTATGTGGTAAAGGCGGATATGCTCAAGGAGATCCTGGGAAAAGAGATAATTCGCCAGGAAGAGGCCCGAAAAGAGAACATACCCGGTGTAGTCACAGGACTTGCCTGGACACCAGTCGGGGGAGATATTCTCTTCATCGAAGGCACATTTATGCCCGGAAACGGTAAGCTTACGCTTACTGGCCAGCTTGGAGACGTGATGAAGGAATCTGCAAAAATATCTTTGAGCCTTGTCAGATCGCGGCTTGCAGGTACTGCAAACAGTTTTGACTTTACCTCGAGTGATATCCATATTCACGTACCTTCCGGTGCAACTCCGAAAGATGGTCCTTCAGCAGGCATAACACTCTTTACTGCTCTGGCATCCTTGATCTCCGGAAAAACGGTTGACCCGAAAATTGCAATGACCGGAGAGATTACGTTAAGTGGTGCTGTATTGCCTGTAGGAGGCATAAAAGAAAAGGTTCTGGCAGCCCATAGAGCAGGCATAATAAAAGTAATCCTGCCGAAAGAAAATGAAAGAGACCTGGAGGATGTACCTGAAGATGTAAGGAGAGAACTTCAGTTTGTACCGGTAGAAACTATCGAGGAAGTCTTAAAAGAGGCACTTGATATTGATCTGCCCAGACCTCTCATTTCATATACGGGAAGCAGCTTTGCACCAGCAAAGAACCTTTAATTTTTTAGGGCATGGAGGAAAGTTAAGGTATTAAAAACCGAAGCTCTCATAGTTCTGAATTGTAGAGCCTCCATATTGTCCTTTCAATGATCTTATTCGTCCGGAGGTGTTTTTTTAGCGTTTTCACTTCTCATTTGCCTGATTTTTTCTTTTGCCAGTTTCTCGGTCGGATATCTCTTAATAGGATATTTCTTTTCGAGGAACTCGCTAAATAATATCATGAGATCAACATAAACTTCATCAGGGTGTTTCCCTTCTGCATAAGCTATGTCCTCGACCTTTCTCCAGATCTTGAGTTCCGCATCAATAAGTCTTTTATTAAGGTCTTCTGTTCTTACTATTTTTGTGTGAATTGTTTCCGTGTTTATCCTTCTCCGAAAGTCATCTTATTTTTTCTCATCTTTGTATTTATATATTTCAAAAAGGCAATGAGTTTTCGGATTTCTACAGTCATTGCAAAGCAGTACTGTTACAAGCACTGAGAATTATATAGGAAAGCAACTATAGATCTTATTCGAAGTACTGCGAAATTCGTTAATTGTTCAGGTGAAAATCTTTTCTTTAGGAAATATTGAGGTAAGAGCATGATAGTAATAGCAATTAATGGAAGTCCGAGAAAGAAATGGAACACGGCAACACTGCTAGAAAAAGCTCTTGAAGGAGCAGCTTCGGAAGGTGCAGAGACTGAATTAATCCATCTTTATGATCTCAATTTTAAAGGCTGTACAAGTTGTTTTGCCTGTAAACTGAAAGGTGGGACTAGCTATGGAAAATGTGCAATGAAGGACGAGCTGACGCCTGTGCTGGAAAAGCTGGAAAATGCTGATGCTGTAATACTTGGGTCACCACTCTATCTTGGGAACTCCACGGGTGAGATGAGGTCGTTCATGGAGCGATATATCTATCCATACCTGGTTTATTCTGCGCACCCGATATCGTTATTTCCTAAAGACATTCCGGTCGGTTACATTTACACGGCGGGTGCCAAAGAGGAGCATTTAGATTTTTATGGATTTTATAAGGTTAAGGAATTAAATGAAGGAATTGCAACGAGAATTTTCGGATATTCCGAAACAATGTACAGCACGGATACCTATCAGTTCGATGACTATTCAAAGTATGTTGGAGATAGATTTGATCCGGCAGAGAAGGCAAAAAGACGAGAAGAAGTGTTTCCTAAGGACTGTAAGAAAGCATTCGACATGGGAGTCAGGTTTGTAAAGCGACAGAAAGCGATAAAATGAATCAATAAATAATATCTGACAGTTTCTAATTTACTTTTTATTCTTTATTCTTTATTTATTCAACGGATTTACTCGTAAATTTCATTTATTAGTTTCTTTTCTAAGTTGTCCGCAGCCAATTGATACCTCCCTTCGATACTGCCGCAATCTTCCAGTTCCGGTCTTACCAGTTCTCTGTAGAATGCTATCATTATCGTGTGTCTTTCCATTTTTAGTCCGTATTTTTCCGTAAAACTGTAAACCCGCTTTCGTAAGTCTGCCGAAGGTATCATCTTGAGCAATTTCTCAGCTTTCTCATCCGGTGTGAATGTTTGCTCCCAACGGTTTATGCCAATAGCGAAGTTAAATTCCCGGCTTTTTTTGTCTAATTTCCTTTCTTCGTCATCAGTCATATAAAACCTTCTTTCATCTGAGTATTATAAACCTGATATTACTTTTGCATCATGATCTTATTCTACTTTTCGATACTATTAATTCTGTCTCAATTCTGTCTCCGAAACTAACCTCTCCAAAAACCTGTTAATTCGTATTCACAGAAAAGCGATGATGAAGGTAAAGCTGTTTTTAAGATGAATAGGGAAAAGCGGAGGCAGGAGATCAATGGGACAGAGTTCATCATTAAGTTCAATAGTAGAGCATAAAAATCAAATAATGAACAGTACTTTCATTTATTTAAACCTGTTATTAAAATATCATGTTACTTGAAATGTTAGAGACTTTGGACATAACAATTATATCTACTTTTTACAATAGTTTATAGTCTAGATTAAAAAATCTGAACTGCTCATTGAAAAAAAAACTACCTATGCGATGATAACAATGGATCCACTAGAAAGAATCTTTGGGAAAACTGCACAGATGATAGTCCTTAAAAATTTGATCGAAAGACAAAACGAACCAACTTATCTTTCAGGAATAGCTGAAGAAACCGGGTTATCTCACTCCAGCGTATCAAGGGTTATCACACCTCTGATCACGGCAGGCGTTGTTCAAGAAAAACTTCTGGGAAAGCAAATTCGAACTTTCCAGTTGAATATGGAAAGTGATGCAACAGGCTTGATAATAGATTTTTATAACAAAATTAACGAGGTAGTAAATTAAGTCTATAAGAATCATGGAAGTCAAAATTCCCAATTTTTTAATTGCTTGTGATGATAAAAGTTAATTCTATTAATGGGTTATGCATCACTCAATGGGTTATGTATCACTCAGGAACATCCTATACATTTCGTATAAGTCCCATGGACCAGGCTTTTTTAATTTATTTCTTTTTATTTATTTAATACCAGTTAAAAATATATCAGTTTAAATCAAAGGTAAATGAAAATATCAAAATAGTCTATTCTACTTGATTTTATCATTCATTTTAAAAATCGCATTATTTTATATAGTTTAATTTTAAGAATAGTTAACTGGATTCAAATTCCTTTAATTTCTGTCTTTTTCAAAAGGTGAGCAGGTCGATGAGAACCATATTTTAATCTGGTGGAATCCGGAGTTTAAAGGTATGATGATTTGATAAATAAATCGACCTGCACAAACAGTATAATCCAAACTATTTTAAATATTTTTCTATTTAGTTATGTTGTACAGTTCAATTGGGTAATTATGCTGAACTTTCAAAATTGCTCGAAAAAAGACTGTTAAGTAGTAAAGACAAATCCTTTTCTCATTCGAGATAAAACTATTAGGCCATAAATTAGATGCCTTAAGTTTTTTAAACAGATCTGGCCTTCGAATTTGTGGTATTATTATGTAGGTTTCTGGAAGATTTTTTCCCTGGATTTTCGGAGTTTTCTTCTTTTATTTTGAAATACGGTAATGCTTTGACAGCAAGGAGAGCCATTGAGTGTTCAATATCCTGAGTATGCTCCCTGATCTTCTCCGAGCTTGCAATGGCATTTAGAAGCTCCTCAAGAGATGGACTGTTCGATCTCCAGGTACCGTTACTCCGTGTCTCAGCTTCAAAGATCTGCCACTCAATTTTCACTGACATAAATTCCCCCTCTGGAAATTTCTTTTACATTAGATTGTAAAATTAAAAATAAAACTGATCAAAAATGGAAAGCGATCATACTAATTAATCTATTCAATGTGATTATTTTTATATTTTTTTATCTATAATCTTATATCATAATTATAACTATATTTTCCCCACGGACCTGAAGCTTCCGAATGATTTTGTTTTGATCGTAATCTTTATAGAAGATCAATAAGTTAGCAACATAAAATTAAACAAATACCCCATGTTCTTTAGTTTCTCCTGATTAATAAACTTTTTTTCCAAAACTTTATTATACTAATTTTTTTGTTTAAGATCTTAGAAATGATTCGTTCATTATATGAATAGAGGTTTCCAAATGTCAGAAGCACTTTACTTCCGTGACAGTTATCTAAAAGAATTTGAAGCAACTGTCGAAAAAATCATTGATGATAAATTTGTAGTTCTTGACCGTACGGCCTTTTATCCCGAGAGTGGAGGTCAGCCCAATGATACGGGAAAGTTAATCCGTATATCCGATGGTTCTGAATTTCAGGTCCTTTATGCAGGTAAATTTGAGGGATGCATCAGTCATGAAATAGCTTCTACTAAGATAGCTTCAACTGCAGAGAATATTTCTGGAGGCTTGAAAGCCGGCGATAAGGTAAAATGTATAATAGATTGGGATCGACGCTACAGATTTATGCGGATGCATACGGCAACTCATATTGTTGCAAATGTAATTGAGAAAGAGACCGGAGCCCAGATAACCGGAAACCAGCTGGGTCTTGATCAGAGCAGGGTGGATTTCAGCCTTGAAGCTTTTGATAGGGACAAATTTGCAGAGTATGAAAAGATCGCAAATGAACTGATAGCACTGAATTGTCCAGTTACTTTTTATCTGGTAAGCCGCAAGGAAGCCGAAGAAAAACTCTCAAGGTTAACTACACTGGCAAAAGGTTTCTCAGACGATATTAAAGAGGTCCGTCTGGTCGAAATCGAGGGAGTAACAATCGAAGCCTGTGGTGGCGCCCATGTTAAAAATACGAGTGAAATAAAAGGAATAAAGATTATAAAGCTCCAGAACAAAGGAAAAAACAATAGGCGAATGTATTTTACACTCGTAGATTGAGAAAAGGAAATAGTTTGACTGACTTTCTACTTCCTTTTTATTGTATATCTCCTCCGATGTCACCATACCTGGGGTCAATTTCCACAGCTTTTCTATATGATTCTTCAGCTTCTTTATCACGTCCAAGAAAACTCAGGCAGAAGGCTTTTCCGAACCAGGAATCTGCGGACTGAGGGTCGAGCTTAAGCGCTTTGTTATAGATGTCCAGAGACTCTTCACAGCGCTTGAGCTTTGCAAGCACGAAGCCCAGGCTCGAATGTGCTTCAAGGTATTCAGGATCCAGCCGTATAGCTCCTTTATATGCCTCAACTGCTTCCTCGAATCTCTGCATCTGGCTAAGGGTAAATCCCTTGTTGAACCAGACATCAGCATTCTTTTCATTAATCTCTATGGCCTTGTCAAAAGCTTTAATTGCTTCTTCGTAATTTTCAAGGTTCTCATAGTCTATCCCCATATTGTTCCAGGCATCATCATTATTAGGATCCAGTTCTACAGCTTTTTGATAAGCTTTTAATGCCTGCCCGTGATTGCCAAGATTATCAAGGTCTACACCTTTATAATGCCAGGCTTCAACATAATCCGAATCAATCTCTATCGCCTTATCGTAAGCAATTATCGCTTCATCGTAGTTCCCCATCTGCCCGAGAGCAATACCTTTTCCGACCCAGGCCTCTTTGAAATCGGGATCTTCCTCGAGAACTTTATCATAAGCGTCGGCAGCTAATTCATATTCACCGGCATTATTTAAATTCAGGGCTTTCCCATACCATGCGTTCGGATAGTCCGATTTGATTTCAAGAGCTTTATCGTAAGCTTTGACAGCTTCTTCGTGTCTTCCGACCTGGGACAGAGAATAAGCCATATTGTTCCAGAGATCCGCATCTTCCGGATCGATTTTTACAGCTATTTCATAAAGTTTGATTGCCTCGTCGAATTTTTCAAGGGTCTCAAGGGCTGCAGCTTTATTATTTAAAAGATAAATATTATTTGGATCCTTCTCAATAGCCTTATCAAAGGCTACAACCGCTTCATTTAGCTTGCCAAGCCTGAGAAAATCAAGGCCGACTTCATTCAGCTCAGCTGCCTGAATTTCCTCACTAACTTCCTGCTTACCTACATCCTCCGAATCACTTATGACATACATATCTTCGGAAGTGTCCCTACCTTCTTTTTTTTCTTCCCCACTCTTTGCTGAGAAGGCTTCATCCTTTGATTCATCGGAACTCATATCGAAACTTCCTTTACTGCATTTTACCTTTACTGCATTTTAGATAGACTGCGGATTGTTTAGTGTCCGCATAAGTTATATACTTAATTCTGTTCTTCGTTTATTATCTATACAATTATTCGCTTATGATCTATACATCTGTCTTTAAGGCTTTTATAGCCTCTCCCAAGGAAGTAGTAATAAAGGTTTCTGTAATAAATCAAGAACGGAAAAGGCTAGATTCTTTTAATCAGAAAATCGGTTGGTTCAAAATAATGGAAGTCACGGAACAAATTTATTGCGGAGCCATTAAATCCATTCTTTTTGATATGGACAACACCCTTTTTGACTTCGTAGCCGCAAAACTCGTAGCTTGCAGGGAAATTCTCTCATATATTTCAGGAGAAGAGAATACTACCAAAGATCCTTCAGAGCTTTTCAGGTATTTCCTGAGGGGGGTCTATGGTTTTGAGGATTACGAAAATATAAAGGATTACATGCAGAAAAAAAATTCATTTACAGCTCTCAG
>JAUPKV010000615.1 GCA_030837265.1 Methanobacteriota archaeon | reverse complement strand
GAAAATTCATTGAATTCCATTTCTTTTACAAACCCTTGAATATCATCGATGGCTTCAAGGATATCCTGTAAAAATTGAGTGAATTCTCTCTCGTCTCTTTTAGAAGTCATAAAGAAATCACATCATTAAGAACACGTTTTCTAATATTCGGTTTTAGCCCGGTTCTGGTCACCAGATCTACTTTTACTCCCAGGAGATCACTTAGATAGTATTCAAGTTCAATGTATTTCAGGAGACCTGGTGTCTTATCAAACTCAACCAGAACGTCCAGGTCACTGTCACTCGTTTGTTCCCCACGGACGTATGACCCGAAAACGCCCAGATAGCTTACGCTGTATTTTTCTCGGATCTCTGGCAGGTGTTGCTTAAGTAATCTTATGTAATAGTCAGCGTCTTTAAGCTGTTGAGCAGGCATTATTTTTATATTCCTCCGTTTTGCTCCTATAGTTTTTGACTTTTCCTATAGTTATTGACCTTCTCTAAAATTGTTGACTTAGATACTGTCTCCATTCAGGATGATTTCACTAATATCATATCAGGTTTTATGGTTATATGATTTTTCTGTAGTTCAGCATTTTAGAAAAGACTTGCACTTAATAAAATGGGCTCGCCGTTGTTTTATGTGGATATCTCAAAAACCAACGCGGTTAAATTAAAAAATCACCTTATTCGGAGGGAATAGCGAAGAGCCATAAAATGTGATGTACATAAATTAGATTTTTCGGAGAAAAATGTGGAAAGTTGCATAATTTACAGGTTCCTCATTTCATTTCTTCCAGAAAATGCCGTTTACATAACAAAGGAATTACTTTCGGGATGCTAAACCAACCCCCCGAACACAAAAACCTTAACTCAAACCTCATTCTTCCCTGTGAGGATACAAAGGAAACCGGAACCAGCCCTTTTAAAATCAACATAGCCCCGGACATTCTCGCCGACCTCAATCACCGCCTTAAAAACACCCGCTGGCAAGGAGAGAAAATGACTATATTCTGTGGCGTCGGAGTGGAAAACGCGCAAAGGAAAATGCTCATATTACTTTTCTTCCGTGTTTTCAGCGCTTTCCGCGGTTAAGAAATCAAATTTACTGAAACCAATGCTCATTTGAAACTACAATTATTTTTGTAAAGTAATTAATGTTCGAAATTCCATGAATCCAATGCCGTTTAAGTTCGTACACCATCTTCTTTTTACTCTTCAAGGAAAGGCCGCTCTCCTGCGTCGAGCATGACAAGATAGTTAAAGACAGCTAATACGGTTTTCCCGATTTTCGTATAAAATTCTCTTAAAATTGACTGCCGGATTTCAGGAAAGAGCTTTTTCAAAGTCCTCCAGGTCAAAAACCAGGTAGCCTTTTTCTCGGAGGTCTTTTTTGCCTTCGATTTTTCTGGCAAGAAGACCGAAGATTTCGGTACGGGTTTCGTTTTGCCACCTGACCAGGGGGGCTTTTTCCTTGAGGGCTTTGAGGAAGGCTTCGGCGGAGGGCTTGTTGAGGCTGCGCCATTTGCATTCCAGGAAAGCTATTGCGTTTTCGGGCTCGTTTACGGCGAGGATGTCGATTTCTTCGGTTTTGTGCCACCAGCGGCCTGTGCGCTGGAACTGGGGGAAGAGGACGGGAAGAAGTTCTTTTTCTGCCAGGAATTCGAACTTTTTGGCAAAATACATAGTCAGAGCTTCGGACTCCGGGAAGAAACTTAAGTTTTCCCGTTCTAAGGCTTCTTTATTTGTGGAAATAAAATTGAACCAGAAATCAAATATCTGGTCTTTTATAAGGTATATGCCCTTTTTTGAGGTTTCGAAGAGCGAGACCCTGCGCTCAAGAAAGCCAAGTCGGATCAGGTTTTCAAGGTAAGGATAGATCTTGCGGGTATCCATCCCTGCAAAATTTGCAATCTCGGTGGGTTTTGTGTTTTTTAAGGCTACAGCGTCCAGGATTGAGAAATAAGTATTGAGGTCCCTGAATTCCTGGGAGATAATAAAATAGGGCTCTCTATAAAAGTAACCGTATTTGTCAAAGAACTCATTTTTTAGGAAAGGATTTAGTGTTCCGTACTCTGAGGCCTTAATAAGGTATTCAGGTATTCCGCCTAGCACCATGTAAACCTTGAGCATGTCTTCAAAAGGCATGTCAAGCAGTTTCCTTGCATCTGAAAAAGGCAAACCCTCAAGAAGGATGTCACGAGTACGCCTGCCGTAAAGAGGGGATGCGTACGAGAGTACCATTTCGCTCATTAGACCGAGCATGGAACCGGAAAGCACAATGCAGATATTCGAAGAAGAAAGCACGGAGTCCCAGTAACGTTGGAGAGAGCTAAGTATACTCCTGTCGTTTTTAATCAGATAGGAAAACTCATCAATGCAGAGGTAGAACCGCTCTTCCGGCAAGTTTTTTACGAAATATGAGAAAAGTTGGTCCCAATCCTTAAAATCAAGGTTCTTCAAGACTTCATCCTGCGTAAAATTGGCTATTTCGTTCTTAAAACGAGTAATCTGTATATGAGGAGAGATATCTTCAGCCACGTAAAAAATCCCGGATTTGTCTCTGACAAATTCAGAAAGGAGGCGCGTTTTGCCAATACGACGCCTGCCATAAAGGACCGTTAAGCTTCCTCTCTGTCTTTTCCATTCCTTTTCCAGCAGGTCGAGCTCCTTTTTGCGGCCTACAAAAGCACTAATCATAATTAGTACTAATCCAAATTAGTATTTGAAAATATCGGCTATGCTCAAAAATTCGTTTTTTTCATTTTCTATACAATGATTTTTTGATGCAAGTGATTTAACGGAAGCTTCAGTACACTTCAGATTATATATTAGAATGTCTAAAATTTAGCTAACTT